>ONXT01000237.1 GCA_900321845.1 uncultured Bacteroidales bacterium
AGATGGCGACCATCAAGGCTGCCAGTGCGATGGCTACCGCCCCGACAATGGATACGATCTGTTTTTTCCTGACTCTCATAATTCCTTAGTCACAAAAAAGCAAGCAGTGAACCGACATCCTCCAATCTGTTCACTGCTTCTAAAAATCAGTTCACTGGTATTAGAACTCGGCGTTCTGCGGTGTGCGCGGGAACGGGATGACGTCGCGGATGTTGGTCATACCCGTCACAAAGAGGAGCAGACGCTCGAAGCCGAGGCCGAAGCCGGAGTGCGGCGCGGAACCGAACTTGCGGGTTTCGAGGTACCACCAGACATCCTTTTCGGGAATGTGGAGTTCTTCTACACGCTTGCGCAATTTCTCGTAGCTCTCCTCACGCTCGCTGCCACCGATGATTTCACCGATTTTCGGGAAGAGAACGTCCATGGCACGAACCGTCTTGTTGTCATCGTTCATCTTCATATAGAAAGCCTTGATTTCCTTAGGATAATCCGTCAAGATAACCGGGCATTTGAAATGCTCCTCAACAAGATAGCGTTCGTGTTCCGACTGCAAGTCGATTCCCCAGGAAACGGGGAAATCGAATTTCTTCTTGGCTTTAAGCAGGATGTCGATGGCTTCCGTATAGCCCAAGCGGATGAAACTGTTCTCCACAACGAATTTCATTCTCTCAATCAACTCCTTGTCAAACATATCGTTGAGGAATTGCAGGTCATCCATATTGTTTTCGAGCGCGTAGCGGACGAGGTACTTGATGAAGTCTTCGGCGAGATCCATGTTGTCGGTGATGTCGTTGAAGGCGACTTCGGGTTCAATCATCCAGAACTCCGCGAGATGGCGCGGGGTGTTGCTGTTTTCGGCGCGGAAAGTGGGGCCGAAAGTGTAAATGCCGCCGAGAGCCAGCGCGCCCAACTCACCTTCCAATTGGCCGGAAACGGTAAGGCTGACGGACTTGCCGAAGAAATCCTTGGAGTAATCGACTTTGCCCTCCGGCGTTTTCGGGATGTTGTTGAGATCCAGCGTGGTGACGCTGAACATTTCGCCGGCGCCTTCGGCATCTGAGCCCGTGATGAGCGGAGTGTTCAGATAGAAGAAGCCGCGGTCGTTGAAATACTTGTGGATGGCGAAAGCCATGGCGTGGCGCAGACGGAGCACGCAGCCGAAGTAGTTGGTGCGCGGGCGCAAGTGGCCGATTTCGCGCAGAAACTCCATGCTGTGCCCTTTTTTCTGCAACGGATAGGTCTCAGGGTCGGCAGTGCCATAGACTTCTATTTCAGTCGCCTGCACCTCAACTACTTGACCCTTGCCTTGCGATTCTACCAAAGTTCCGGTCACATGCAGGCAAGCCCCGGTGGTGATTTGCTTCATCATTTCGGGGTCGAATTTCTGCAAATCTGCAACAATCTGCAGGTTATGGACGATGGAACCGTCGTTCAAGGCGATGAAGGCAACGGCGTTGTTGCCTCTTTTCGTTCTCACCCAGCCCTTTACACTGATGGTTGAGCCGATTCCAATTTCTTCATAATGCTTGATGGCATCGATAATTTTTGTACGCTTCATTTTATTATTTAAACGTTGATTTTTAATTCGTTGATTTATCGGGATTTAGAACCGAAATTTAGTTTTCGGAGGTAGTGGTTTCAGCCGCTTCGATGATATCGACGAAGTCGCCGCACTTGAGAGAGGCACCACCAATCAGACCGCCATCCACATCTGGCTGAGAGAAGAGTTCGACTGCATTTTTGGGGTTGCAACTGCCACCATATAATATATATGTATTGTAGGCGATTTCGGTTCCGTACTTCTTTTCAACCAAAGAGCGGATAAACTTGTGCATCTCTTCGGCCTGTTCCGGGGTGGCCGTCTCGCCGGTGCCGATGGCCCAAATGGGTTCGTAGGCGATGACCGTATGCTCGAACTCGTTTTTAGCAAGGTGGAATAGGGTTTCCGTGAGTTGTTTTTCAACCACCTCAAAATGCTTTCCAGCTTTGCGCTCTTCTAAAGTCTCGCCACAGCAAACAACCGGAATCACCTGATTTTCAGTAAGTCTATCAATTTTTTCAGCCAAAACCTCATTGGACTCCTTGAAGTATTTTCTTCTTTCGGAATGCCCAACAATGCAAAAGTCAACGCCCATGTCGGCCAACATTTTAGCGGAGACCTCGCCCGTATAGGCGCCGTTGTTGAATTGGCTGCAATTCTGGGCACCCGCGCTGTAGGCCTCGCCCTCGTCTGCAAGGTCGGTCACCAGTTCCAAATACGGGAACGGGGGGCAAATCGCCACTTCCGTCTGCAGGTTGAAGTCGACCAGCGTTTCCTGTATGGAGGTCGCCAACTCCTCGGCCTCGTCAAATGATAGGTTCATTTTCCAATTTCCAATGACTAATTTCGATTTCGCGTTATTTTTACTCATAATTAACTATTTTTTTTCGTTGGTATAAAAAGATATTCGCTACAAAGAATTATCAAGCTGGTACACAGTGTGTTGCAGACGATTGAGAGCAGCACAAGGCCGAAACGCTGGAACGAGAACACCTCCAGCATGGTGATGAAGAACTGGTGTGCGAAAGTGAGGATCAAGGTGTAGAGCACCAGCCATTTGAAGTCTTTTTTTTTTTTTTTTTTGACTTCCATTTCACTCTTTTTCTTATTGACATTCAGCAGGTTCATCACGTATGGGCGCAGCAAGATCACCATCATCGAGGCGCTGGTGTTCACACCAAGGATCGACATCTGGAAGATATCGACAATAAAGCCTGTGACAAAGGCGATAGCATACTGTGCCGACTTGGGGAGTTCAAGCGGTAAAAGCAGCAGAGCCAACAGGTAGATGTTCGGGTTGAGGAATCCGAAAAGATGAATGTGATTGAACACCAAGATCTGCAGTGCCAACAACAAAGAGAAAACCAGGATCTGCCGTATTGCCTTGTTATTCATCTTTCATCCTTGATTTAAGTTGTTCGAATTCATCGCGATAGACATTCCGTACCAGATAAACCGTGTTCAAATGGCTGAAATCGGTCGAGAGTTTGACTTTCAGGACAAGGAAGCCGCTGGACGGGTCTTTCTCTGAAGAAGAAACCACCCCGATGAGCACATTGTTCGGGAAAATGTCGGAATAACCGCTGGTACAGATGCTGTCGCCAACATTCACCTCCGCATGTTCCGGAACATCCTCCAAATAGGCGACCTCGGCATCTCCAAAATGCCATGAGATAGTTCCAAGCTGGTTGGTTCTCAATACTTTGGCACTGATTTTCGTGCTGGGATTCAAGAGTGTGGTAACGGTGGAAAAGTGTTTGGCTACATCCGTGACCACTCCCACAATCCCATTGGGTGAGAGTACTGCCATCTCAGTTGTGACGCCGTCATCCGATCCCTTGTCAATCAGCAGATAGTTGTTTTTCTTATGAATCGTGTTATAGACGACATTGGCGGTGGAATAATCGTAAAGGCGGGTGCGACGGGTGACCTTCCGGACCGTGTCCACATTGACCGATTCGGCCGTGCGGAGGGAATCATCGCCCACCAGGAAATTATCATCTTGATCCTGAAGAAGTTGCAGGTTCTGCTTCACCAACGCCTCGTTTTCACTATTCAGGTTGAAATGGCGGACAACGTTGAAGCAGAGATGGTTAACCGGAGCTGTAATCGATTTGGTGAGTCTTGCCAATGCATAATGGGGGTAATTCATTGAATAGGAAAGCATAACCAAAGCGGCCACCTGTAGAACCACAAAGGTGATCACGTGGAAATAGCGTTTCAGGAAATCAAACAATCGACCCATTTCTATTCATTAGGATTGGCGCAGATGCGTCTAAATCAGATTTTGGCGGCGGAGAATTGTTGGAGGAAGCGGACGTCGTTTTCGAAATAGAGGCGGATGTCATCGGTCTTGTATTTGAGCATGGTCATACGTTCGATGCCCAATCCGAAGGCGAAGCCTGTGTATTTCTTGCTGTCGATGCCGCAGTTCTCGAGCACGTTGGGGTCCACCATGCCGCAGCCGAGGATTTCAACCCAGCCGGTGTGCTTGCAGAGCGCGCAGCCTTTGCCACCGCAGATATTGCAGGAGACATCCATTTCAGCGGAGGGTTCCGTGAACGGGAAGTAGGACGGGCGCAGGCGGATGCGGGTGTTTTCGCCGAACATCTGTTTGGCGAAATACATCAAAGTCTGCTTCATGTCGGCAAAGGAGACGTTCTCATCGATGTAGAGACCTTCCATCTGGTGGAAGATGCAGTGGGCGCGGGAGGTGATGGACTCGTTGCGGAAGACGCGGCCCGGACAGAAGACTCGGATCGGGGGTTTTTGCTTCTCCATCGTGCGCACCTGCAGCGTGGAGGTGTGCGTACGCAGCGCAATGTCCGGCTTCTGGTCGATGAAGAAGGTGTCCTGCATATCGCGGGCGGGATGCTCTTCGGCGAAATTCAGCGCAGTGAAGATGTGCCAGTCGTCCTCGATGTCTGGACCGGAAACGGTGGTGAAGCCGATTCTTTCAAAGATGCGGCAAACCTCGTCCATCATAATGGAGATGGGATGGCGGGAGCCGAGTTCCAAAGCGGTGGCCGGACGGGTCACGTCCACACTGCTGGATTGCGTCGGAATGGCGGATTCCAGCCTCTCCATCTGCTCGTCGAAATAGGCCTGGGCCCTTTTCTTCAGTTCGTTCACCTTTTGACCGAAGGATTTCCTCTCTTCCACGGGCACGTTCTTGATTTCACTCAACAGGGTTTGAAGTTCACTCTTCTTGCTGAGGAAATGCAGGCGATAACGCTCCAAATCCTCGGCAGCGTTAATCTTAAAGTTCTCTAAATCCTCACGGATTTTATCAATATTGGCCATCTTGATGTTTGTTTATTGGTTTAATCGTTACAGGTTTGAGTCGTTTGCTAATCGCTGATAGCTATTTCATGATTTCAGCGGAGATGATTTTGATGTCAGTGGTGGGACGGTCGTAGCGGTCTTTTGCGCTTGCGGCGATCTTGTCAACCACATCCATTCCTTGCACCACTTCGCCGAATACAGTGTAGTCGCCGTCGAGGAAAGGAGCTCCGCCAATGGTGTTATAGACCTTCTTCTGTTCGTCGGTGAAGGTCTTGCGATACTGGTAGGAAATCTGGGCAAGGAGGTTGTCGTCGAAGGGTTTGCCGTCCACGATATAGAATTGGGAGCCGGAGGAGGCCTTGGTGGGGTTCACCTGGTCGCCTTGGCGGGCGGCGGCTACGGCACCGCGTTTATGATAGTTTTCAGCGACGAATTCGGCGGGGATGGTGTATCCCGGACCGCCGTTGCCCAGCATCTTGCCAGCGGGAGCCCCCTTGGAATCGGGGTCGCCGGTCTGGATCATGAAGCCTTGAATGACCCTGTGGAAAAGGATGTCGTTGTAATACTTGTCATTCACCAGCTTGATGAAATTCTCTTTGTGCTTCGGGGTGTTGTCGTAAAGGGCGATGATGATGTCGCCGACTGAAGTCTTGAATAATACTTTGGTGAGTTTGTCCATATCTCTTTTATTGGATTGATTTTCAGGTTGTTCTTCTGCAATCACAGTCTCTTTATTTTCGGATTTCTTGTTGTCCTTGGCATTTTTGGCGCAGGAGCATCCAGCCAGGACAATGCAGAGACAAAGAACGGCGATGGTGGTTGTTTTTTTCATAAAATGTTGATTATCAATAATGATGTTTATATAATACAAATACAGAAAAAAGTCTGCAAATTTACGATTTTATTGTGAAAACGAGGGCGGATGGAACGTGATTTTCTGAATTATCGTTCAAACAAATCATCTAGTGTAACCTCCTGCTGAATATTGCCGCTATACGAGTTGTGCTTTACCCCGAAGGTAGTGATCATGGTCGGCACAATGGCTTTGCGTGTCTTTGTCACTGATTTGAAGGCGGCAATCTTGTTGCGCAAATTGAGCGAATAGTCTTTATCTATGGTAAATTCTCCGCTATAGAATTTCGCCTCACATATATTGATGGCCTTATCTCTTCGGTCAATAAGAAGGTCTATTTGGGCGCCAGTAGCATTATCGGTGTCCAAATCTCGTTTCTCTACGAACCATGTGGACTGGCGGGTCAGCACAGAACCGATGCCCAATGCGCGTTTCACCTGTTCGATATGGTCTTTTATTAGTTGCTCGAAACTGTAGCCAAGCCAGTTGTTCTTCTTGGGATTGTCGAGCATGTGCGTCCAAAAATGCTCATCTTGTCCGTAGTTTTCTCTGATGAACTGCAGATAAAACAGGGTGTAGAAGTCGCACAATTGATAGGTTTGCGTTTTGTTTTTTCTTCCATAGTACTGATAAACGCGTAAGAATCCGCATTTTACCAAGTCTTTTAGCGCATTGGATGTAAGCCCATTGTCGGGCAACTTTGTTAGTGTAAGAATCTCATCGCGGGTCAAACCAATTCGCTTCCCAGATAGAGCCTCCACGATG
>ONXT01000185.1 GCA_900321845.1 uncultured Bacteroidales bacterium
ATCCACTTTGTCAGCACATCTTTGGAAACGCTTGTCTGGAAACGCTTGGCGGGCTTCCAAATGGTGGCGGCGGAGCAGGATGGATGCAGGTAGCGCTCGGTGTCGCCGACATTGCTGCCGCCGGAGGTGCAGAACGGAATGACCGTCTTGCCTGAGAAGTCGTAACTCTCCAAAAATGTGTTGATGATGGTCGGGGCGATGTACCACCAAATCGGGAAACCGACATAGATCACATCGTATTGGTCCATGTTCTCCACTTTTTCGGCGATGGCGGGCCGTGACGACTTGTCGCTCATCTCCACCGAGCTGCGGCTCTTGGAATTGCGCCAGTCCAGATCTTCTTCTGTATAAGGAACGGCGGGCTTGATTTCAAATAAATCCCCGTTGGTGATTCCCGCTATCTTCTTCGCCAAATGGCGCGTGTTGCCCGTACAGGAAAAGTAGGCGACTAAGGTCTTTTTGCCCATATTGTTAGGTTTTGAATGATTGATCGTGTCCGCATCCTGTCCGAATGAGAGGACGGGAACCGTTGCCACGAGAAGGATGATAAGAAGATGTCTGATAATGTACATGATGTGATTTTTATGCAGGGTCGCGACTTGAGCGCATCTCTGCCGCGATTGCATAATGAAACGCAACATATTTACTATTTAGTATGAAAATGAAGATGACTATCCGATTTTTTTGTAAATTTGCGCCTTGAAAAATTATCAACCTAAAATTATAAGATATGAGTAATTTATCAAAATTATATCCCTCAGAACTTTGGGATAACTTTGCAAGCATCTGTTCCGTTCCACATCCTTCCAAACACGAAGCCATGCTGACGGCTTGGATGATGAAATGGGCAAAAGAAAACAATATCGACTGTACGCAGGACTCAGTCGGCAACCTGATTTTCCGCAAACCCGCCACCAAGGGCATGGAAAACCGCGTGCCCGTCATCTTGCAAGCTCATGTGGACATGGTTCCGCAAGCCAACAGTAGCAAGAAACATGATTTCACCAAAGATCCTATCGAACCGATGATTGGTGAAGATGGTTGGGTACGTGCAAACGGTACCACCCTTGGTGCTGACGATGGCATTGGCGGAGCGGCTGCTTTGGCCATCCTCGCTTCCAAGACCATCGCCCACGGTCCGCTCGAAGTGCTTCTCACCATCGATGAGGAGACTGGCATGACTGGTGCCTTCGGTCTGAAGAAGGGCGCACTCAAAGGCGAGATACTCATCAATCTCGACTCCGAAACGGAAGGCGAACTCTACGTGGGTTGCGCCGGTGGCTTGGACGGCATCGTTACCATGAACTATAAGAGCGAAGCCACTCCCGCCAACATGAAAGGCTATCAAATTGCCATCACAGGCCTGAACGGCGGTCACTCCGGTATGGACATCAACCTCGGTCGCGCAAACGCCAACAAGCTGATGACCAGAATCTTGAGCCGTGCTACTGAAAAATGCGGCATCCGTCTGTTCACATTCCACGGGGGTAACCTCCGCAACGCCATCCCGCGGGAAGCCATTGCCGTAATTGCCGTTCCCGAAGAAAACGAAAAGGCGTTCACCAAGCTGGTCAACGCAGTTGCCAAAGAGGTCAAGAGCGAGTTTGCCAACACCGAAGCTACGATGACCATCAAGGCTAAGGCAGTAGAAACTCCCGCCAAAGTGATGGGCAAGGGCTATCAGGAACGCATCCTCGATATGATTTATGCCTTGCCTCACGGCGTGTTGAGAATGAGCGATTCTGTTCCCGGGCTGGTTGAAACTTCCAACAACCTGGCTATCGTAAAGGTTGAGAAAGGTCATGTGGAGATCTCCTCGCTGATGCGTAGTTCCGTCGATTCTGCCAAGGAAGCAGTCGGTAGCAAAATTTCCGCTATCGCTCGTTTGGGCGGTGCTGAAACCGAACTCTCCGGCGCCTATCCGGGCTGGAAACCGAACATGGAATCTCCCATTCTGCTGACAGCCAAGAAAACCTATAAGGCCAAGTTCAAAACCGAACCCAAGGTGATGGCCATCCATGCCGGTTTGGAATGCGCGCTCTTCAGCGTCAACTACCCGAACTGGGATATGGTTTCCTTCGGACCTACCATCATGCATCCGCATTCACCTGACGAAAGAGTAAACATCGAAAGCGTCGGTAAATTCTGGGATTTCCTCGTTGAATTATTGAAGAACATCCCGACCAAATAATTGAAACGACATTGAAGAGGCGGTGGCGACACCGCCTTTTCATTAGAACGGGGCACGCTCCGAACTTTATTTCGTACATTAAATTTTAATCATTTATGAAAAAAGGTAAAAGTAAAGGTGTAATCGCATTGGTTATTATTGCGATTGTAGCGGTTGTTCTGCTGGTTACTTGTCCGAAAAAACAGGCGCATCTGGATGCCATCGACAACGTTTATGCCGAAGCTGCGGCGGATAGCCAAGAAAGTGGCGATCTGATTTCTACCATCGGTAGTTATTTGGGTGGAAAAATTGCCGGAACGGCCATCAAGCAGATGTTGGTTGTGGATGATTATTTCGTGTGCAGTGTCGGAACCATCAATACGAAAGACGGCAAGAAGCCGCTTTCCATTGGTGTATTAGGGCACGTTTTTGTTTTGGATAAGGAAAAAATGGTGCATTTGGGTGCAGAATGAGTCAGGTAGGATCTTTCTCCATCACGCCGATTGCACACATCCGCAGCGACTTCCCGACGAAGTTCGGCATCCCGCGACAGAGCGGCTTGGTGCCTTCGTTGAAGGCGACAATCGTGTTTGAACCTGACTTCGCGGTGCCGGAAGCGGTGCGCGGCTTGCGGGACTTCTCCCACATCTGGCTGATATGGGGCTTCTCGGAGGCGGTTCGTGAAGGCTGGTCGCCGACGGTGCGCCCCCCGCGCTTGGGCGGCAACACCCGTATGGGCGTGTTCGCCACCCGTTCGCCATTCCGTCCCAACAATTTGGGACTCTCTTCCGTCAAACTCGACTCCGTGGAGATCTCTGCGAATGGTGCACCCGTGCTGCACATCTCCGGTGCCGACTTGCTCGATGGCACCCCCATCTACGACATCAAACCCTACCTGACCACCACCGACTGTCATCCCGAAGCGGTGGATGGCTTTGTGGCCGCTTCCAGCGACTATACGTTGGAAGTGGTTGTGCCTGAGGATGTTGGACGGGCGTTGTCTGACGAAGAGCGTCAGACTTTGCGGGAGGTTTTGGCGCAAGACCCACGCCCCGCCTACCAGCATCAGCCTGACCGAATCTATGGATTTCGTTTTTCTAAATATGAGGTGAAATTCAAGGTGGATGGGAAGGTGCTGACGGTGGTGGAGGTTGTAGATTAATTCCCGTTTTCTCCGTAAATATGCCTGAAAATGGCAATAATCCCCCAAATCACACGTTAAAATTTCTTGTAAAACTTGAAGATACTGATATATGAAGCGATTTGTACTTTTTTTGCTTTGCCTGATTTCCATCATTGCTGCTTTCGCGCAAATCCAGCCGTCAGCCGTTGACACGCTTAAAACGCGAGATAAATTCACCAAAGTCATCATATATGAAGATCATACCTGGGAGTATTGGTACTTGCCCAAACCGGAAATTGATGGCGAAAGCCTCTCCGACCATTGGGACACCGAGACCATCCACGCCTACAAGGATGTTCCGATTGCCACGCTGCCCGAAAGCGTGGAGTTGAAATTGGTGGATGATACCCATCACTACGTTCTCCCGGTTGCCGGCGCACTCTCTTCCCGCTATGGAATGCGCCACAATCGCCCTCACCGTGGAGTGGATATCCCGCTCTCCACAGGCACCCCCGTGAAAGTTGCATTCGATGGAATCGTTCGCATAGCGGAAGGTTCTGAACATACCGGCGGCTACGGCAATCTGGTCATCGTCCGTCATCCCAACGGATTGGAAACCTATTACGCCCATCTCTCCAAAATTTTAGTGAAAGAAGGGGAAATCGTCCGCGCCGGCGAGTCCATCGGCTTGGGCGGCAGTACCGGACGAAGCACCGGCCCGCATCTCCACTTCGAAACCCGCTACATGGGCAAAGCCTTTGACCCCGAGCGCGTCATCGACTTCTCCACCGGCAAACTCCGTGGGGACACTCTTACGGTCAAAAGAGGTTACTTGGACATCAACTCTCATTACGGGCAGGCCTCCAATACAAGTGTCGCCTCCCAATCGTCTATGCCGAAAGCCACTTATCATACTGTAAAAAAAGGAGATACACTTGGTAAAATCGCTAAAAAATACCATACCAGCGTGGAACGACTGTGCAAACTCAACCGCATCCGTTCCACCACGGTTCTCTCCATCGGCAGAAAATTGCGAGTGAGGTAATGTTCGCAATCAGCGATTAGTCGTTAGCTATTAAAGTGGCGGCGGTGCATGATGTGATGGTCACATTCACATAGTCGCCTTTCTGATGATTTCCTTTTGGGAAAACGACCACTTTGTTTTGGGATGTGCGCCCGAATAGTTGGTCGGCGGAGCGTTTGGATGTGCCTTCAACCAGAACTTCGAACGTCTTGCCCACATCGCGTTGGTTGTGTTGCAGTGATAATTCCTGCTGCAAAGCGATAATCTCCTCTAACCGTTTGAGTTTCAATGCTTCTGGAATGTCGTCCGTGTAATTTTTAGCGGCAAAGGTGTTGTCGCGCACTGAGTATTTGAACATGTAAGCATAGGAGTAGCCCACCTCTTTCATCAGCGAAAGCGTCGCTTGATGCTCCTCCTCCGTTTCGCCGCAGAACCCCGCGATGATGTCGGTGGCGATGGCGCAGTCGGGCACGAGTCGCTTGATGGTGGCAATCCGTTCCAAGTACTGCTCGCGG
>ONXT01000056.1 GCA_900321845.1 uncultured Bacteroidales bacterium
CGCAAGGTAATGCGCGAATCTCTCTCCACCGACCTCGACCTCGTTCTGGGCACCCTTCCCGAAAAAGAGCGCGAGGTATTGAGGCTTTTCTATGGCGTTGGCCAAAAGCACGAATTCTCACTGGACGAAATCAGCGCACAATGCAAACTTTCACGAGAGAGAGTCCGCCAAATCAAGGAACGTGCCATCAAACGCCTCCGCACCTCCAACAATCAGAACAAACTCAGAATTTATCTGTAACCTGCAATGAAACTGTCGGTTGTTCCCACCCCTATTGGAAACCTAGAAGACATCACACTCCGCGCACTCCGTACCCTGAAAGAAGCCGATTTCATACTTTGCGAGGACACGCGCACTACCAAGAATTTGCTCCGCCTCTTCGGAATCGACAAGCCGTGCTATGCCTACCACATCCATAACGAGCATCAGCAACTGCAAAACATCATCCGCCAAATCCAACAGGCCGAACAGGTGGCGCTGACCTCCGATGCCGGCACGCCCTGCATCTCCGACCCGGGCTACCTGCTGGTGCGCGAGTGCATTCGCGTGGGAATCGAAGTGGAATGCCTGCCCGGCGCCACCGCTCTCATCCCCGCGCTCGTCAATTCCGGCCTGCCAGCCGACTCTTTCAAATTCTACGGCTTCATCCCCCATAAAAAAGGAAAGGAAACCTGCCTGAAAGCGATGGCTGCAGCGCAGGAGACCTCCATTTTCTATGAATCCCCCTACCGGCTTCTGAAAACATTGGAGATGATGCAACCCATTTTCGGAGAAGATCGACGGCTTGCCATCGCACGCGAATTGACCAAGATTCACGAGGAGAACTTCCGGGGAACAATCACCGAGGCAATCGCCCACTTTTCCTCAAAAGAGATCAAAGGTGAAATTGTGGTGATTGTCGATGCCGACCACTCATAAGACATCATTAATTATTGTAATTTTGCCGTTTAATAAATGAAGGAGAAAAAACATGTTCCGCTTTGAAAACGAATCATATCTTTACTGGCTGCTCATCGTTCTGGCATTCACCATTCTCTACGTCATTCTGCAAATCAGCGACAAAAAACGGCTTGAAAAGTATTGCGACAAGGAGTTGTTGAACAAATTGTCGCCCGAACGTTCGGGAGTGATGCGCCATGTCAAATTCGCCGTGTTGATGCTTGCGCTGGCCTGCTTCATCTTTGCAGCCGCCAATCCGCAAACCGCCGGACAGGTTGAAAAGACCAAACGAAGAGGGGTGGACGTGATGTTCTGCCTTGATGTTTCCAACAGCATGCTGGCCACCGACGTGCAACCCAGCAGACTGTCTGCGTGCAAAATGGCGATGAACCAGTTCATCAACAAGCTGGAGGGCGACCGCGTGGGCGTGGTCGTATTCGCCGGAACCGCATACACCCAGCTCCCCATCACCACCGATTACGCCGCCGCCAAGATGTTCATCGGACAAATCAGCCCCGACCTGATTCCCACACAAGGAACCGATCTCTCGGCAGCGCTGGAAACCGCCGCCTACGCGCTTATACCGCCCAGAGACGACGAAGACAATGAGCTGAAAAAAAGCGACGGCCCACAAGTCACCTCCAAAGTAATCGTATTGGTTTCGGATGGAGAGGACCATTTTCCTGAAAGCGCAGCTACGGCAAAGAAATTGCACGAACTGGGCATTGTCATCCACACCATCGGCATCGGCAGCACCAAAGGAGCGACCATCCCTGTAGGCAATGGGGTGAAACGCGATGCCAACGGCAATACGGTCATCACCCGCCTGAACGAACAGGCGCTGAAAGAGGTGGCGGATGCCGGTGGCGGCACCTACGTACACGCCCAGAACACAAATGCCGGCTTCGAGACCATCTCCTCCGCCATCGACAATATGGAGAAATCGGATATTGAGGACGTGAATGTGTCAAGATACAACTCATGGTACCAATATCCTTTGACAGCAGGCATAATCCTTTTAATGATTGAAGGATTCCTCTTCGCCACCAAGCCGAGATGGCAGAAGTGGCTGAACAGGACACGGACGAAATTCCGTGCCGCCTCCCTCCTACTCTGCCTCATCCTTTGCCTTACCGCATGCGGCAACAAAACCAGACCCTCGATTTTGAATGAAGCGAATGCTGAATTTCACAAAGGGGATAGTCTCATGCAACGGGGCATACTTACCGGCGACAGCACTTTAGGCGACCAGTATTATCAGAAAGCTCTGGTGGCTTACGATTCCGCCGTCATCAACGAAGACATCAATCGCAACGCCGCCCGTTTTGACCAGATGGATGCCCATTATCGCTTAAGAAATTATGACACAATCAATTACATAATCGACACCCTGCTACAGACAACCCCCGACAAGAAACTGGCTTCCCAGATTTATTACAATAAAGGGAACACCTGCCTGCAGAAAAAAGAGTATCAGAATGCCATTGAAGCATACAAAGATGCTTTGCGCCGCAATCCGTCGGATTTCAATGCGAAATACAACCTGGTATATGCGCAAAAGATGATGGACCAACATGGTGCAGGTGGCGGCGGGCAAGGGCAAGGTCAAAACCAGAACCAGCAGCAGAACCAACAGAATGGCGGCGGTGGAGGACAAGACCAGCAGCAGCAACAGAATCAGCAAGGACAAGGCAACGGTCAACAAGAGCAGCAACAGAAACAACAAGAGCAAGGTAACAGCGGACAAAACCAACAGCAGCAAGGCAGCAACGGTCAAACCGAGGAACAACGCGCCGCCATGCTTCGCCAGTTAGACGCTCTGCAACAGAACGAGAAGGGAACACAACAGAAAGTGCTCATCCGAGGCGATAAGCTCAACAATGAAAAGAACTCAAAACAGAAGCAAGAAAAGGATTGGTAATATGAAAAATTTCATTCACGGTTTTATCGTTTTTTGCTTGATTTGGGTGGGATTGAGTACAACAGCGTCCGCCCAAACAATTACCGTATCCGCCCCCTCTGCCATCGGCATCAACCAGAAACTCAATTACACGGTGCAAATTGACGCGGAACCGGACAAAATTGCATCCACCGATTTCGGCGCTTTCAAACTGATAAGCGGCCCGATGCAAAGCTCCTCCTATTCCATCTCCTTCATCAACGGAGAACAGACCAGCATCTCATCTTTCACCTATACATATATTCTAAAACCGACAAGCATCGGCGAACAGGAGATTCCTGGCATTACATTTGTAGTGGACGGGACTGAATTGAACAGCAACCCCATCCACGTGACCGTCACCAAGAAAAACCAGGATTTAATCACCCCCAAGAATCAGAAGGACAATGACTTCTGGGACGATTTCAAAGAGCTCTTCAGTCAAAGTCCACAAGAGTTCTTCGGCCTGCAAGAGGAAGACAACGATGTAATGCCGATTGAAAATGAGAAGA
>ONXT01000074.1 GCA_900321845.1 uncultured Bacteroidales bacterium
ATCGTGCCAAAGGCACGAAATCCCAGTAACCCCAGACAAGGCCAATTTTTGGCCGCAGTCTGGGGTAGGGGCGTACAGCGGTAAAGGGTAGCGTGCCTTTAGCACGCTGATTATCAGCGTTGTTGCCTACCCCACACTGCACTCACTATGTTCGTTTGTGTGGGGTTACTGGGATGGCGTGCCAAGGCACGCTGATTATCAGAAAATCAGTCCCGTACACAACGAACGGGCAGGTAATTACTCTTTGTGTTGTAGGTGTGTGAGACATATTGATTGTAAATTTTAAACCAAAATCCCAAATTGCTGTTTTCTTCGGGGCTCGCCTCCCAAAATCCAGTTACGTTAGTATTATTATATGGATTTCTGTGCAAGGACATGTGCGAAAAATCGTAAACATCCTTCTCATAGGTGTGGTCGGTAGATGTTTCATAACAAGTCTCATTCAGCATCTGAATGATAGGGGTGTTTGCGCCTAATCTTTCATTAAAGAATGTGAACGGAGGGGTGATAATCATCTCGGGAAATCTCTCATGAATGGTGGTTTCACACAGGGTAGCCACTTCTTCCCGAACAGGAAGGTGCCAGCCCTGAGGGCAAATTCCGCGGCGAGGTGTCGGTGCCGAACTCAGATACAGACTTGAGGTATCCATGGCTGCCGCCCAATTGTAAACCACCCCTAAGTAGGGGAAGGTCTCGGGATTGTATTGGTTTCCAGTGTATATTGCCTTTGGATTTAGATTGCCCAATCCATTGTAGAAGTTGAAGCCGGTGGTGGGGGAGGTCAAAACCCGCATGTTCTGCCTGAGCCAACATTGATTTCCAATTCCAGTCACAGCATACCAATTGCCTTCGTGATCAGCAACGGAGTCCACGTGCCAAATTCCGTCTTCCAAACGAGCGCTTTCGTTGGGCATGGGCGTCCCTGTGATCGGACAGGAGAGTTTGAACTTGCCGATATACGCATCCCGAGTTTTGGTGCATCCATAAATGTCCGTGTATTCAATGATGTAATTCCCGGTCGGCAGTTTCACGGACATTGCTGTCGACACCTCATTTCCCAGACTGTCTATCCATCTGACGGATGCAATATTAGTGCAGGTCAAGTCCCCCGTATTGGTGAATTCATTGGTGCAAAGCAGAATCGTTGCCCTGTCGTGGGTGTACCGGATTGGGGAAATCAAAGTTGCCCTTACTGTGTCCGGACCTCTAATTCCTTCAATGCGAATCGTGTCGTAAATGTTGTTCCTGAAGTACGTGATGCTACAGGTGCTGTCGTTCATAACGTTTAGCAATCCTTCCGAGGATGCCCAATGAGTTTGAAAATCAGTAATATGCAAGTCTGTTCCTGTGAAAGTCCTATGATAGTAAAAGGTGACTCCGCTGTCGCACGGATAAGAAATGGAATCGTTGATTTTAGTGATGGCGGCACTCAGGTCTGTGGGCGTGTGGAAATCGATGATACTCGTGTCGGCATAAGTGTCATTAAATACAATGGTTCTCAAACGGTAGTCTGTTCCAGGATACAGATTGCGAAGGGAAGACGATATTTGTAGGCTGGAGTAGTATCCATTATCGTTAACCTCCTGACTGTCAACTACAAGCGGATCTATACTCCAGCATTTTACGATTTTCCTAACATCAGCACCGCCATTATCCAAAAGTGTCGTGATAAAAAGGGCGGTTGTCGGGGTGAGTTGATTAACGATTGTAGTATCGATGATCACAGGCATGCACGGTACGTCAAAACTCATTGTGGTTCCGTATGAGGTGCCATAGCCATTGGTCGCGTATGCGCGTATGTAGTATGTTTTGTTGCGGGTCAGATGAGGGAGCGTATCGCTGAAAACACCCAACTGTCCTGGATTCACAAGCCGCGTCAAGCTTGTGAAATCGGGTGACAGGGAGTAATCGAACCCCCGCGAAGTAACCTCGTCCCAGCCATCAAATGGGATATTCCCATAGAGAAATCCTGCCGACTCTTCTGGCCGGAAAACAGCCGAATCGGTTCGCACGATGGGGGCGTAGTAGAGGATGTGCCCATTTCTGTTGAGACGGGGATACCTTTTATCTCCTCCGAACTGATCCAAGTAGGAAGTGTCAGAGCTGGTGTGGCTCCCATTTTTCGTCACGCCAGGTACTTGTCCTTCCAAAAGAAGAACGCCAAGTATCAAATATATGAAAACCAGTGTTTTTCGTTTCATATTAATATATGTAGTAGATTTGAATCCTGTCGCCAGTTAAAAGTTGTTTGTTTTCGTTGTATATCGGTCGATAAGTCAGGGTCTGCCCCGAAATGCTGACGGCCCTTGTGCTGATTACAACCCCGTTGATGTACAGCAGAATCACGTGATTGGGGTTGGGAACGTGTGATAGAATGTATGTGTTGCTGGGGATGGAAGATACGATGTACTCATCCACAGTGGAGGATTGGTTTTGCAGTGTTCTAATCTGTTCAGAAAGCAGGTTCAATTGAGCAGCCAGGTCGGACTGTCGGATTAGGTTTGTTAGGCTGTCGCGAAGGGCCTCGAGCGAGTCCTTCATCTCACTGAGTGAATCCTTCATATTCTGGAGGGAGTCTTGGAAATCTCCAGCAAGCAAGTAGTAGGAAAGTGTGTCCTTGGTGGCGAAGCGGTTGAGCAGATCCATCAAGTCGGACTCCGCCACAAGGTCTGTGCTTCCGAGGTGCTCTTCAATAGCCGATAGCGGCACCCTTTCCGCAAAATAGGCGTACGGTATGGCGGTTATAGGCTTTGTATCGGTAACCGTGTGGGTACCTATCGTAATTCTTGTCCGGATTTGAGCGTCATTCCACGCCACTTGAAGCAAATCTCCTTCCGGGTTCTGTCCTTCTCCGATTAATAGAGAGATGAGCCCATTGAGGTTGCTCGTCACATTGTGGGTCTCCGTGTAGATTTCTTCAGCAAAATTCTGATGGTTGAATACTGAAATGTCCACGGTTACTGGACTGTTCGTCACCAATTCGTTTTCAGCGTTGCGGACAACTGCCTGATAGGAAAACTTGGGCAGGTTTTGTGCTTCAAGAGTGTAGCAGCAAAGCAGTAAGATTAAGACAATCATTCTTTTTTTCATCGGATATCTTAGTTGGATTATTAGTTGTCCATATTAGTCTTTGACACATCGCACGCTGCACCCATCCTGTTTCTGATGGCCGCAGTACAAAAGATTTTCACACATTGCTGAGATGACCATTTTGTATGCGCTCTCTTGCGTAGCGGAATTGACAGACCAGAAATGTGCCGAAGCCCGCAGATATTTCGGGATTTCTTCGTCGGCATAGTATATCCCCGACGGCGCTGCGGAGAAGCCGCTCCCATTTCCGGGGGGATCTCCAATCCAGTATTCGCCCTCCAGTTTTAAGTCGCTTGCCGACCATGTAGCCAGTCTCTCCAATTCGGTGAGTGATGGCAGGTGCCACCCCGTCGGGCAGACTCCCTGCACCTCACCGTCAGCATTAACTATGGGATTTTCTGTGCTGTTTTTTGGCAGATTCACAGCCGCATACCAATCGTACAAGAGACCGAAAATCTGTAAGTTTCGCGTAGTATCCAGACCCGGATAGGGATAGAGAACGGGGGTGTCAACCGTGTCGCCGTTGCTGTAAAGCGTGGTGTAGATGTTTTGCCGTATCCAGCAGTCTGCTCCTACGCGCACCGTTTCATAGGCGTTGCTGTCGCCGTCGAAAACGGTAAAATCGCCGCCGCAGGGTGGAAAATGTACGACTACGTTTTGCGTGCATTCCAGCGTGTCCGAATTTGAAATGATTTGCCAGACAACCGGACGTGAAGTCCCGACTTCAACGCTCGGGGGGGCGTCCGACATAATCCGTAAGGGCGTGGGTACGGGCAGCACCGAAGGCTCGCGTAAAGCAAGCGGCACATTTTCAACACCATAGGCAGCTGTATCTTCTATATCTTCTGGACAGAAAACCACGTATGTCATTTTAGAAATCACACTGTCGCAGCCGAATTGAGAGGTGAGCGTGTCGCGGTTTTCTCCCGGCTCATTCTCCCCCAATTCATTTTCGTGTACCAAAATGGTATCCGTTGTGAAGTGTTGCGGATGAACTGTTAGTAAAAGAATGGAGACACTGTCGTAATTGTAGGTTGCTTGGTGAGAGTAGTTTTGTTTAGTATATGTCCCGGAGGTCAGCGTGTCCCCATATTGGAAGTTGAAATTGTTGTATGGTGTGTATTCGCATCCGTCATCAACAATTGTTTCCCGCACCAAATAGGCTTGTTCAATACCTTCATTGATAGCGAGTTGTTGAGAATACTGCTTGTAAAAAGTTTGTCCTAATGAGTAGGAGACCGATGCCATCTCCCCATGTGCACTTGCGAATCCACTTTGTGCCCGGGTTTCAACACTTATTATTATTAATAATAATATAATAAAACTTATATATTTATTAACATCTATAAATGCTAATTTTATATATATACATATTTTCTTTAGATGGTGGTAGCAACGGAGACTTCCCATGATCAATGAGTTTAAGGTAGAGATATATGTTGATATATTTACAAACGATGGGGCTGCAAATATACATTGTTTTTCAATAATACAACTATTCCAAAATAAAAAATTATTAAATTTTTATTAAACTAATTATCAAAAAGTTAAATTAAATATCCTCATAAATACAAGGTAGCATAGACCGGTTTTTCGGATTGAAATCGGAACTTTTTGGAAGAAATAGGTAAAAGTACTTTGAGTAAATTCGCCAACAAATTTTAAAGAGGTGTTTGTGATTTCAAAAAAAGTTGTATTTTTGCAGCCGATTTGATGCCGCATTCGTCTAGTGGCCTAGGACATCAGATTCTCAGTCTGAATATCGAGAGTTCGAATCTCTCATGCGGTACAAAAAAAAGCCAGCCTCAAGTATGTGGGCTGGCTTTTTTATATGTGCGATTGTCTTTATTTTTCAGTAGCCGCTTCTTTGTTTTCGTTTTCATTTTTAAAGAAATGCTTGTAGAAGCAAATCATTAAAATAATGCCGATGGTGACACAGCTGTCGGCAAAATTGAAAATGGCTGGGAAGAAGTAGCTTCCTCCGAAAATCGGGACTCCGTCAGGAATCGGGAACAGGTGGAAATCAAACATATCCACAACCCGTCCGTACATGAAAGGTGCGTAGTGGTATGCGATTCCGTAGAAAGCGGAATCCACGATGTTTCCGAGTGCGCCGGCCACAATCAGCGAAAGCACGCAAGTGGCGAGCATGTCAATCTGTTCTCGCCGAATGCTTCGGATGATATAGTAGATGATGAAGCTCACCACGCCTACGCGGATGAGAGACAGCAACAGTTTCCCGAAGTTCTCGCCGAAACTCAGCCCGAACGCCATACCCTCGTTTTCAATGAAATGCAGATTGAACCAATGCCCGAAAACCGGGATGACTTCACCTAACTGCATATTCGTTTTAACCCAGATTTTGATAATCTGGTCAATGACGACGGCAACGACAACGATAATGATGAAGGCGAGCGATAATTTTTTCTGCTTGCTCACAGTCTGCACTATTTTTTGTGATTCAACTTTGCTTCGATGCTAAGCGTGGCGTGAGGGACGCTGCGAAGGCGTTCCTTCGGAATCAGTTTGCCGGTTTCGCGGCAAATGCCATAAGTCTTGTTCTCGATGCGGAGCAGTGCGGCTTCCAGATTCTGGATGTATTTGTACAGACGTGCAGCTTGTTGCGCATTCTCCTCTTTGGCCAGAACTTGGCTGCCCTCTTCCAAGACTTTGAAGGTCGGGGAGGTGTCAACCGTATCATTGCCCGCATTGTTGCAGGCGTCCATGTACACTTCCAGTCCGGCACGCGCTTCCGCTATTTTTTTCTCTATTAATTCTTTGAATTCTGCCAATTCTTCGTCAGAATACCTTACAGGAGTATTTTCTTCCATAATCAGTTGTTTTTAAATGAGCCGCAAAGTTACGAAGATTTTAGGAGAAAAAGTGCTTTTCTACAGAATATTTTCTCCTCCTCATAGAAAAATGTTGTTTTTCATGGTTCACCAATCACATCAAGAAAGTGCGAAAGATGCAATTACTCGAATTTTCGCGCTTCGGAAACTGGGATTTTCACGCCGTCTTTGTAGGCGACCATGAAGGCATCCGGGAACTTCTCCTTGACGTTCGTCTGCACCTTTTGCGCATCCGAATACTTCCGTTCATCCCCTACGGTGTATTTCCACCAGTCACCGTCTTTGTGCTTGCTTACGCTAAGGCCTTCAAACTTTTTGTCGGTAACGGAAAGATTGTCTTTGGTGGCATAGATCTGGATTTTGTAGTGGATTCCGGCGGTGTTTTCCTTGCTGGTGCTGGCAGGTTTGGCCTCTTCCTTGGGCTTGGATTCTTCCTTGGGTTTGGCCGGTACTGCGGTTTGGGTGCTGTCTTGTTTTGCCTTATCCTGCTTGTCTTTCTCATCTTTGGAGTCCGCCGATTGCACCTCTTCCGTCGCCGTGCCTTCAATTTGTCCTTTGTAGGATACGAAAGCGTTGACGATGGCGGTTGCCATGGCTTTTTGCGAATCCTTGTTGTTCAAGACTGCCTCCTCATCGGGGTTGGAGATGAAGCCCAGTTCGATTAATATGCTGGGCATGGCCACGCCGTGAAGCACCCAGAACCCGGCCTGTTGCACTTTGCGGTCGGGGAAGTGCGTGCAATTGACGAGGTTGTTCTGGACTTTGGCTGCCAGCTTGACGGAATGGTCGAGATAGGCACTGGAATAAAGCGAGAAGATGACGTATGATTCGGGGGAGTTCGGGTTGAAGCCGCTGTAGTTGTCCTGATAGTCGCTTTCAAGGAGCATGGCGGCGTTTTCCTTGCGTGCGACGGCGAGGTTGGATTCGGATTTGTGCAGCCCCATCACGTAGGTTTCGACTCCGCGCGCTGTTTTATTGGTCGTTGAATTGCAATGGATGGAGATGAAAAGGTCGGCGTGTTTGTTGTTTGCGAATTGGCAGCGGCCGTTCAAGGGGACGAAAACGTCGGTGGTGCGGGTGTAATAAACCTCCACGTCGGGACAGCTCTCCTTGATGAGCTTGCCGACCTGCAACGCCATCTTCAGCGTGATGTCCTTTTCCTTGCTCTTCGCTCCGATTGCTCCAGGGTCGTTGCCGCCATGCCCCGCGTCAATCACCACCTTGCGGATGACATCCTTGGCCTGCGAATAACCGCTCGGAATGCATAAAATGAGTATCGCAAATAATAAAAACCATTTTTTTGTGTTCATAGTGCGCGAAAATTTATGTATTTTTGGAGCTTTTTAATTTGGCAAAGATATTATAAAAGTAAAACGATTTCTCTTTCGGATGTCATTAAAAATTAACGAACGATTGTTATTTATATTGCGGTGCTCTATCGTATTTATAATCAGTTCGTTGCATTTCGTTTTGCTTGGCCAGAACGTGGATTCCGTTTCCGTCGATTCTTTAAATTTCCAAGTGAATTGGATTCAGAAGCCCGATTCGCTTCGCGGAAATGACACGATTTTTTTGCAAGATTCTGTGGCTCAAACTGATACAAATGGGAAAAGGCTCTCCAAAGACGCCCTCGACAATCTGGTGACCTATGAGGCGCACGATTCCATCGTCATCGATATGAAAAACCGGAAAACCTATCTCTTCGGTAATGCCGTCGTCTATTACGAGGACTTGGAATTGCGTGCCGACTTCATCGAAATCGGCTTCAATTCCCAGGAATTATATGCGACCGGTGTGGCTGACTCTGCCGGAAATATGCATGGTTTCCCTGTATTCAAGCAAGGGGAGTCCTTCTTTCGCGCCCATGAAATCAAGTATAACTTCAATACCACGAAAGGTATTATCACTCAAGTGATTACGGTTGAAGGCGAGGGCTATATCCACGGAGAAAAGGTTAAGAAATTAGATGACAACACCTCGTTTATCAAAAAGGGAAAATACACTACTTGCGAGTTGGACCATCCGCATTTCGAAATCGCCTTCACCAAGGCGAAAGTGTTGCCGAATGATAAGATCATTACGGGACCGGCCTACCTGAGTTTCGGTGGCATCCCTACCTTTTTAGCCATCCCCTTCGGCTATTTTCCCATTCAAAAAGGCCGCCGTTCGGGCATCATCATGCCGACCATCGGTGAGTCTTCCAATCGCGGCTTCTATTTGGAAAACCTCGGTTTTTACTTCGGAATCAGCGACAATATCGACCTGCTCCTCGCCGGCGACATCTATACCAACGGCAGCTGGGCGGCCAAAATCCGTTCCAATTATGTTTTCCGGTACAAGTGCACCGGCCGGGTTGACCTCAGTTTCGCGCAAAACTTCTTTGGCGAGATGTACACCCCCACGCGATACCACACCAACGACTTCAAACTATATTGGGATCATAAACAGGATGCCAAGTCGCACCCCACCACCCGTTTTTCCGCCCATGTGGATATCGTGAGTAGAACCTTCAATACCTACAACCCATCCAGTGTAAATGATTATCTATCAAACCAATATACTTCGAAACTAAATCTTTCCACCAGCGCGAAAGGCGTCTTTTTTGTTGACCTGACGGGCTCCTACACCCAAAGTACAAGCACGGGAAATGTGGACATCTCTCTGCCAGATATTAGCATGTCCGTCAATCAATTTTACCCCTTCAGAAAGAAGAACAAGTCCGTTTTGAAATGGTATGACAACATTTCCGTAAAATGGAACTCGCAGTTTGTCAATCGCATCAATACACAGGATTCCATGGTTTTGAAGGCGGAAACTTGGAGGAATATGCAGTTGGGAATGAAAAACTCCATTCCGATTACCATTCCGATTAAAAT
>ONXT01000048.1 GCA_900321845.1 uncultured Bacteroidales bacterium
ATCATCCTCGCCGCCACCAACCGCGCTGATATCCTCGACCGAGCCCTCCTCCGCGCCGGACGCTTCGACCGCCAAATCCACGTAGAACTACCCAACCTCAACGAACGGAAGGGCATTTTCCAAGTTCATGTACGCAACCTCAAACTGGGTGATGATGTCGATTTGGACTTCTTTGCCAAACAAACCCCTGGTTTTTCGGGTGCCGATATTGCCAACGTATGCAACGAGGCTGCCCTGATTGCCGCCCGCCACTCCAAAAAATCCATCGACAAAGAGGATTTCCTCGCCGCCATTGACCGTATCATCGGCGGGTTGGAACGCCGCAGCAGCATCATCTCCCCGCAGGAAAAGCGAGTCATCGCCTTCCATGAGTCTGGGCACGCGACTGTGAGCTGGATGCTGGAACACGCCGCCCCGTTGTTAAAAGTAACCATCGTCCCCCGCGGAAAGGCGCCGGGCGCGGCCTGGTATCTGCCAGAGGAGCGCCAGCTGACCACCTACGACCAGATGTTCGACGAACTCTGCTCGCTTCTCGGCGGCCGCGCTTCCGAAGAGGTGAACTTCGGCAAGGTCTCCACCGGCGCACTCAACGATTTGGAGCGCGTTACTAAAATGGCCTATGCCATGGTGGTTTACTATGGCCTCAATCCGAAAATCGGCAACATCAGCTATTACGATTCCACCGGTCAAAGCGAATACTCCTTCAACCGCCCCTATAGCGAAAAGACTGCGGAAGAGATTGATATTCAAGTACATCAGTTGGTAGAATCCGCCTACAGCAAAGCCAAGGAGATTCTCACGGCCAACAAGGACAAACTGACCCAGCTGGCTCAACTGCTGATTGAGCGCGAAGTGATCTTTGCGGAGGATTTGGAGAGAATCTACGGCCGGCGTCCATTCGCTCAAGAGACAGAAGAGATTGAAGATAAGGGCTCAACGGGAAATACTTCGGAAACTCCCGCCACTTTGCCGGAATCGGAAAAATCCGCTGCCAACACGGAAGATAACCAAAATCATGCATAATGCAGGAGACTATCGAAACAAGAAACACTTCTTGCAAAAACAAAATCAGCAAAGCCATTCGCACGGCGCTTTCAACGCCCAGTCAGGATCCTATTCCTGATATCAGCAAGAGTACCAGCCTGTTTGACGAAATCCCGGATGAACTGGGTGAGTTCGTGAACCAGTTTGAGGAAGCCGGCGGCAAGTGTGTGATTTTCACACTCGACAGGAACCGCATGCGCGCTAATGACAAGCAGTATATTTCCAGCAAATTGAGTGAAATTTATGGCTATGTTCAAACGGAAATCGATCAAGGCGGCTTTCAAACCGTGCTGAATGCCTCGCCGAAGTTGGCCAGTGTGCTGCAAACATTTAATATTGCCTGTGTCGATTCCATTCCTGCCGACTCGCCTGTAGATGCTGCCATTGTGTATGCCGAGTACCTGATTCCGCGCACTGGTAGCCTGGTTTTTTCGCAGCGAAATAATTTGCTCCTCTATCCTTCTGTCCGTAATCTTGCTAAAAATCTCATCGTGTTGGCAGGCTGCGTCTTCGCTCACGATTTGAAAGACCTGTTCGTTCAACTGTCCCAACCCTCCCAAAATGAAGAGCGCACCACGGAAGACATTGAACTTCAGTTTGATATGATGGAAATCCTTCGCCCGACAAAAGTTGCGCAAGATAACTACACCGTTGCCAACCCTCATGTGACTTTGGTGCTGCTCGTGGAACAATAGTAGGGACTTTCAAATTGAAAACATTTATTTATAGTATATATAATATTTTGTATAAAACCATCCGTTTGTGAAAAATCTCATTATCCGTACTATTACAGGCATTGTCTTTGTGGCGGCAGTGGTCGTTTCCTTGGTGTTTTATGTGCGGTGTGCATATATTTTTTATGCGCTTTTCCTTTTTTTTACCGGAATGGGGTGTTTTGAATTATTGCGAATGGCTGGTAAAATCGGCATATCAGGGAATTTCATCCTTTCAATATTATTGTCGGTTTCCGTTTTCAGTTTTCATTTTTGTATGATGGACGGAGAACCCATGTTCTCCCTGCGAATGTCCACACTGTTTTTGGCCTGTATTGCCGTACTTGGACTGTTGATATTCATCGCGGAAATTTTCCGTCGGAAGCCCAATGCGTTGTCCAATGTGGCGGTCTCATTCCTACCGGCATTGTGGGTGGCTCTGCCCTTTGCAATTTTGGGCACGATGTTGTTGGACTATGGGCCGGCCATTCCGTTGGCACTTTTTATCATCCTTTGGATGAGCGACACGTTTGCCTATTGCGCGGGGTCGCTGTTTGGGAGCCATCGGCTCTGCGAGCGCATCTCCCCTAAGAAGTCTGTCGAGGGGTTGGTCATTTCCCTGGTCTTGACGGCGGGTCTTTCCGTGTTTTTCTATTTCATACCCTATTTTGGGAATGGCATCCTTTCCACGCCGTTTCATTGGATCGGCCTTGCTTTGATCATTGTGGCTGCGGGAACTTG
>ONXT01000075.1 GCA_900321845.1 uncultured Bacteroidales bacterium
AGACTTTTCCGCTCCGTAGTTGAAATCCACCACGCTGCCCAGTCTGCCCACTTTAAATAATATGTAAGGAAGGTAGGGCATAATGTCATAGCCGTTGCGTTTTTGAAATTCTGAAGCGAAGTCACTACACCAATTGCTGCCTTCCAACTCCATGCTGTCGGTGAAGAAGGCGCGGAGGTAGTAGGAGAGAGGCATGCGCAAATTGTCAGCAAGGGTTGTGGACATCCTATCCAAGTATTTGCGGACGGCAGTCGCATTGAAGTGGTCGAGAATAGGGCCGCTGGCTCCGGGGGCGCCGTTGATGACATCGGCAAAGGAGGTGAATCTTATCAACGCATAGATGAAGTAGTCGCCTTCGGGAATCTCAGTTTTGACAGTTTTCCCTTTGATAAATTCTTTCAAATCAACAACTTGCGACAAACTTTCCATTTTGGCAGGGACGAGTTGCAGACTGACAATCTCCGCCGTGAAATGTTTGTCGGGATCCGTCACTTTGGGAATGACGGGGTGAATCAGCGAATCCGTTTTGGTTTTGTAGATTTGTGGTCCGCGCACTTTGACGGCATTGACAATCATCACTTGCGCGCGCTCCTCCATTGCAAGATTTTCGCAACCATAGGGCCAGCCGCTGCCCACCAGCAAATCGCAGCCTAAATGGAGCTCTCTCGCTTTGTCCAACGCAATTCGCAGTTGGTGGCACCACTCGGGGCTCAGCCATTTCAAACTCTTGATACCCAAATCATTCGTCCTTTCGGGGAATGCAATCGGATTGATTTCCACGCCGCCGATTCCCGCATCTTTCAGCAGTTGCAGCTCGCGTACGATTTCCGCGGAGTCCACTTTGTCGCCGTTCCACCACCATCTCACCCACGGACGGTAAGTATCGATTTGGGCGTCCATTCCGCTGACAATGAATAGGAATAGAAGTGCAATTCCCACTTTTAGTAAGTGGCAGCCTCTTGTCGTCTTAGTCATCGTCAATTTCAATCAGTTGATTATCAATTCCTACAAAAACATTTGGGGGTAGTTCTTTCATCACCTCCTCATACAATCCGAGGTGATGGCTGATGTGGGTGAGGTAGGCGCGCCTGGGCTGGAGTTTTTCAATGATGGAAAGCGTTTGCGGCAAACTGAAGTGCGAGTAGTGCTCTTCGCGACGTAATGCGTTGATTACCAGTGTGTCCAAGCCTTTCAACTTGGCTTCTTCGGCAGGGGAGAAGGGAATGGTATCGATGTCGGGGATCTCGTCCCAGCCGATTCCGCGCGCATCGGTGATGTAAGCGAAATTCTTTATGCGGTAGCCCAAAATTGGAAGTTGTTTGGCCATCCGCTGGCTGCTGTGCATCAGCTTGATGGGGATGATTTCAACCTCTCCAATCTTAAATGGCTCTGGCTCAATGTCGTTGGTGTTTAAAATGGGGGCGCCAGGGTAGTGCTCCTCGGCGAAGGCGTAGCTGAAATCTCGTTCGATAGAGCGCATCACCCTCGGCAGGCCGTACAGATTGAGCGGTTGCTTCATCAGGAAATTGATGGGGCGCACATCGTCAAGACCAGCCGTGTGGTCCTTGTGTTCGTGTGTGAAAAGCACGGCATCCAAGCGGGTGGTGCCGCTTCGTAGGAGTTGATACCGCAAATCCGGTCCCGTGTCAATCAGAATGTTCAGCCCGTCCACAATAATTAAAGCCGATGTGCGGAGTCGGTGGTCGCGCTCATCGTTGGAAGTGCAGACAGGACAGTGACATCCGATAATCGGGATGCCCTGCGAAGTTCCTGTCCCAAACAATCTGATTTTCATAGCCTGTAAACGCGATTAGCGCGTCTTGCAATTCTTCATTGATTATAATTCAGCCAGCAGTTTTTCCTTCAAAATCCTCATTCCCTCTGTCGCCTTTTTTTGGATGAATTCCACGCGGCTGGTGGTGTTAACCTCCTTTGGATCAATGAGATAGATTTTGCAACTCGGACGTGCGGAGAAGAGAAGTCCAGCAGCGGGATAGACATTGAGGGAAGTGCCGATGACGATGAGTATGTCGGCTTGTTCAACGGCTTCCGCCGCCTTGCCCAGCAGAGGTACATCCTCGCCGAACCAGACGATGAACGGGCGTGTGATATGCCCGTCAGCGGATTTGCGACCATAGTCATAGGTCTCGTAGCCGATGTCCTCCACGCATTTTTTCCCGTTTTCACTGCAAACTTTCGTCAGTTCTCCGTGTAGGTGGATGATGTTGTGCGAGCCGCCGCGCTCGTGCAGATTGTCAACGTTCTGCGTAACCACTGTTACGTTAAAATACTGCTCCAATTCGGCGATAATCTTGTGAGCATCATTGGGTTGCGTACGTCCTAATTCGCTGCGGCGTTGGTTATAGAATTGGGTCATCAGTTCGGGATTGCGATACCAGCCGTCAATGCTGGCCACATCTTCCAC
Organism: uncultured Bacteroidales bacterium; assembly: GCA_900321845.1. Classification (GTDB taxonomy): domain Bacteria; phylum Bacteroidota; class Bacteroidia; order Bacteroidales; family WCHB1-69; genus UBA1756. Next base: position 2,426 of record ONXT01000075.1, read on the forward strand.
ATTATAATTCTCCCAAAGTCCGTCGCTGTCGCGGAAGGTCTTGATGCCGCTTTCCGCACTGATGCCGGCGCCGGACAAGACAACTAAATTTTTCTTCATGAGGTGGATATTTTAAAATCGGTGCAAAAGTACCTTTTTTTTAATACATAACGAATGATTTGAGCTCACTTCTTGATTTTTGGGCGAAGTCAACGCTTCTTCCCGTATTCCGGCATGAGTTCGAGGGCTTCGGCGGCGTCGATGTCGCCTTGGTTGGCGGCTTTTCGGAACCACGAGGCGGCGACAGCCCTGTTTTTGGGAACGCCTTCCCCGTTGTAGTAGCAGAGGGCAAGATTGTACTGGGCTTGTGCATTTCCTTGGTTGGCGGCGGTGCGATACCATTCTACGGCCAACTCCTTGCTTTGCGGAACGCCCTCGCCACGGTCGTAGCAGAGGCCGAGGTCGCATTGCGCCATGGCAAGTCCCTGTTTGGCGGCTTTGGTGAACCATTCCGCCGCCTTTGTGTCATCGCGGGGTGTCCCTTCGCCCCGCTTATAGCAGATGCCCGCTTTGTATTGCGCCTCCACTAATCCTTGTTCCGCTGCTTTTTCAAACCACCCCAACGCCTCAGCAGAATCGATTGCTACGCCATGACCGAGTTGGTAGTAACTGCCCAGATTGTACTGCGCTTTCGCAACACCCTGCTTGGCTGCGGCGCTTGCCCAGCGGGCGGCCTCCACATAGTTCGTGTCGGTCCCGACCCCGCGGTAGTAGAGCGTGCTGACGATGTACTGGGAGCTGGAAAGACCCTGTTCGGCGGCGGCCCGGAACCATTTCACCGCTTGTTTGTAGTCCTGTGCCACCCCGTCACCGTTGTAATAGCAGGTGCCGAGGGATTCCTGCGCTCCGGCCACTCCTTTTTCAGCGGCGGAACGGAACCATTTGGAGGCTTCCAGAAGGTTCTGCGTCACCCCGTTTCCATAATAATAACAAGCTCCGAGGTTGTATTGCGCATCCTTCAGGCCCTGGTCGGCAGCGGCGCGGAACCACTTCGCCGCCTCCCGATAATCCTGGTCCACCACATGTCCATTGTAGTAGAGATTGCCGAGGTTGCGCTGCGCCTTGGCATTGCCAG
>ONXT01000303.1 GCA_900321845.1 uncultured Bacteroidales bacterium
AGAAAAAAGCGGAGGAGATTGTGAGTCAGATGTATAAGGCGGAGAAGGACACCTGTATTCGTGTACTGAACGAGGAACGCCCCAATATCGTGGTCATCTTGTTGGAAAGTTGGTCGGCCGATTTGATTGAAAGCTTGGGTGGCGAAGCGGGAATCACCCCGTATTTCAGGGAATTGGAGAAGGAAGGCCTGCTTTTTACGCAGCTCTATGCCTCAGGCCGGCGTTCGCAGGAAGGGATCTCATCTCTAATCAGCGGTTTCCCGCCTCTTCAGGAGAATGTGGTGACCGACAATTTTGAAAAATACTCCCATCTGAATAGTTTGGCAACATCCTTGAAACGAGCAAGTTACACAGAAGCTTCTTTCTATTTTGGAGGTGACATCACCTACGGGAATCTCAAGGCCTACTTGATGGCGAAAGGTTTCGACAGGATTGTCAGCGAGGATGATTTTCCTTCTACGAATCCTCACGGAAAGCTCTGTGTACACGATGAGTATGTGTATAATCTTCATTTACAACATCTTGAGAATAAATCCAATCCGTTTTTCACGATTCTTTTCACTGGTAGCAGCCATTCCCCTTACGATTATCCGCCGCAAAGGGTGGCGCCTTTGAAGTGGAGCGGTTCGGAAGGGCAGTATGTGAATTCCGCACATTATGCCGACTGGGCTTTGGGGCGCTATTTTGCCATAGCCAAGAAAGAGGGCTGGTACGATCATACCTTGTTTATTCTAATCGCCGACCACAGCCATCATTCTTATAAGGAATGGAGCTACAATCAGGCTGAATATCAGCGGATTCCGATGATGTGGTTGGGTGGGGCGTTGAAGGAGGAATGGCGAGGGAAGCAGATCGAGCAACTCTGTAGTTCCTTGGACATCCCCAAGACGCTTCTAAATCAGTTGGGCTTGGAATCGTCTGAGTATCAATGGAGTAAGGATGTTATGAATCCGTATTCCCCGCAATTTGCGATGGCTCAGCACAATGCCGGTATCCTGTGGATTACTTCGCAAGGGTCTTTTACCTACGAAGCGAGTACGGGGCAGCTTTACCAAAGTTCCTTTTCCGACAAGGCCGTGGAAGAGCGGGAGGTGCTCCGGGCAAAGGCTTTCTTGCAGGTTTCCTATCAAAAATACTTGGATTTGTAAAAAAAGCCCGCATTTTTTTTGATGCGGGCTTTTTTGTGATGGGGTAGGGGAGGCTACTCCTCAGCTTTCGTCTCTTTCTTTTCTTCGGCAGGGGCTTCCTCCTTCTTCTCTTCCAAATCAATCAACCCTTTGTCAGTGAGCAGGTTATACCATACGATGACTTTCTTCATGTTGGAAACATAAACGCGGTCGCGGTCGTAGTTTGGCAGAACTTCTGCAAAGTAGGCCTTCAATGCCTTGGCATCGCTGAGTTGGACGTTGCATTTGCCGCCAGATTCTTTCTTGTAAATCGATTGGAAAACGGTTTGCAACGGAATGTCGTCTTCCTCAGTGAAAATTGAGATATTCTCAAGATTGGCTACTCCGTCGTGAGAGAATGCAGGAAAGCGTTTGCCTTCTTCTGTCAATGATTCAACGATAAAATTGTTTTTCCCTTGCGAAATCAGTTTGTAGAGTCCGCTTCTGCCCGTAATTGATAAAATTTTACTTAAATCCATTCTGCAAAATATTTTGGTTAATAGTATTCGATGGTTCTTTCAATGATGTAATGGAGTTCTCCCTGGCGCAACATTGTCTGTTTCAGCCAGTTGCCGTATTTGTCATGGTTTTCGAAAGTGCACAAATCTCTTTTTTGGAGCGATTGCAGCATGAGTTCGTGCGTCTGCTTCATCAGTGCGCCATTTTCGGCATATTGGGAGTGGCTGCTTTCCACCTCGGCTCCGTTGGCGCTGAATGCGCGGCGGTTCACCAATTGTCCACGGTCGTTGTAGTCCATCGTGATGTACATGAACATCCGTCCGTCGTGCCCGCATTGGTCGATGCGGGTTGGCAATCCGTAGAAGGGGCCATCGTAGGTGTACTTGAGGATGCAGAGGTTGGTGGTTTGCACCGACATTTCCAGCACATTTCCAGCCGCATCGTTCTTGTAGGTGATTTCCGTGGCGAGTGAGTCGCCTTTGTAGGTGGTCTCCTTTACGCGATAGCCGTTTTTATCTATTTGGAAATCAGTGTGTTCCGTGATTGAATGTGTGGAGTCGCAAGTCTCCCGCTTCACCATGATACCTTGTGCATTGTAGGTGATGTGTGTGTTGAAAATGGTGTCGTTCGCGTCATTGGTGATGACATCTTTCACAATCCAGCCATCTTCGTTGAAGTACTGGTAGTGAATGGCGTACAATGCAACGGAGTCCATCGTCGGAATCCGCATGTATTTCTTTTCGATGATGAGTTTGGCCTTGCCCATCACCCCGTCCGCCTGAAGTGTCGTTTGCTTTGCAAGTGGCTGTACGCCAACTCCTTCTGCCTTCTTTTCATGACATGAGAAAAGAAGTGTGGCAACAGCAATGAGCAAAAGCAGGCGGATAGTCTTCATGGGCTCGGTGGTTTAGTTTTGAGGGCGCAAAAGTACAATTTTTTTTTGTGTAAAATTATCTCCCTGTGTTGCGTTTTAGTTAATGTTAACGATTGCAATAGGTGTAACGACAATCATCCCATGAATTTCCAAAGCCATTCCGTTGCGATGGCGGCCAAGACGCCGAAGATGGCGACCGTAACCAGCCCATGTTTCCGCCACGCCAGAATCATGGATACGATGGTGGCTACAACCGCGGCCGTAATGTGCTGAACAGCAGGGCCTTCCAGCCCTTCGTTGGAACTGATGGAGGTGAAGATGGCAGGGAAGGTCATCGCCGCCAAAACACAATAGGGGATATAGTAGAAAAAGTCCTGAATCCACTCGTTTTCAATTTTTTTCTTGAAAAAAGCCAAAGGCAGCATGCGGATGAGGTACGTGGTGCCCGCCATCAAAATCATTCCGATAATCACAAATTTCTGATCCATAATTAATTTTGATTTTGATGTTCAACAACTTCGTTTTCAATGCTTTGCGCTTTGATGACGGCTTTCCGGCGGCGGTTGGCTGATTTCATGCTCGCACCGATGGCCGCGGAGGCGATGGCTGCGATGATGACGCCCCAGCCGCCTTTCGACAGTATGTTCACGTAGGGCACATAGGTGAAAAGGCACGTCAGGGCCGATGCGAGGACAATCACGGCGGCAACCTTCCGGCTCTTTCTCGCCTCCGGTACGATGATGGCGATGAACATGAAGTAAAGTCCCATGCTCATGCAGCTTTGGATGGTTGGCGAGAATAGGGTGGAGGCCATCGCGCCCAAGAACGTGCCCCCTGTCCACCCGACGATGGGCATTGTCATCAGCCCCATGTAAAACGGGAAAGTGACGTCGTCTTTCTCCATCGTGGCAAAGACAAAAACCTCGTCGCAGATGCAGAAGGCCATCATGCAGCGCTTCCACCACGGCATGTTCGGGACGATTTTTTGTGTCAAGGTGAACGACATCAGCATGTAGCGCATGTTGATGACAAATGTGGTGACGATGATGCTGATGGCAGCGGCATGTTCGTGAATCAGTTGCACCCCCGCCAATTGTCCCGCCGACGCCATGTTGGTGATGGCGATGATGGTGGCCTGCAAGGTGGTGAACCCCAAGCCGATAGCGGTGATGCCAAACGCAAATGAAACGGGAATGTAGCCGAGACAAATCGGCATACCCCTTTTGATTCCTCTAAAATACTCCTTCATTTTCTCCCTGCAAAGACTCAATCAATCGTGTCTTAACCAGACGTTATTTCATTCTTGATTCAATAAAAATTTCTCGGCTTCGAGTGCGGCCTTGCAGCCCGAGGCGGCTGCGGTGATGGCCTGGCGGAAGTGCGGGTCCTGCACGTCGCCGGCAGCGAAC
>ONXT01000017.1 GCA_900321845.1 uncultured Bacteroidales bacterium
ACACCATCTTTTTCCCAATAGTAAGTGCCATCGGGAAGGTTGCCGCCTACAACAGAGGTGTTCAATTCAATCTCACCACCTTGGCAAATGATTGTATCACCACTGACGGCTATAACCGGCTTCTGGGCAACTTGACCTCTGAATACAGGGCTGATTGCCATGACTGTACAACCAGGCATTGAGTCTGTATAAATAGAAGACCAAGTCAATACAGCGGAGTATTCATGAGGAGTAAGTTGTGCGGGAGGGTCATCTTCGAGAACTTCGTCATCAGGGAACGGATTGCCGTCAATATACCAAGTATATTCCCCCGGAGTACCGGCCCAAGGAGTAAGGTCAATTGAAGTGTTCAGGTAAGCGGTCAAATTGAGTGTTGTTCCTTCACAGATAAATTCATCACCTGTAATGTGCAATTCAAATAGAGGAAGAACCTCAATGCTATTTTCAGCTGTAGCTGGATTGCAGCTGCCGCCAACTGTATCAACCACCACTTTATAGGTGACTGAAATTATATCGTTACCGGTATTGTGCAGCTGATCGATGAAGCTGTCGCCCGTAACACCCGGCATTAAATGACCGTTTTTATACCAAGTGTACGTATAATCTCCCACCAGATCCGTGCTGACTTTCACCTGGCCATCGTTGCAAGCAGTCTCGACCCCATACGTTTCAGTAACGTCTTGGATGGTGACAGTCGCAGTGGCGGACATCGGATCGGCAACATCTATCGTGAGGGTTGTATCAGCCTTGCAAGATGATGCCGGAACCGCGCCTGTAACGGTAACGTTCACGGTGGTTGAACCTGTAACGTTCGTTACTGTGGCAGTTGCAGCCGTTCCTGTTGCATCACCGCTCCACAAGTATGTCGGGCGATCTCCAACGTAACCTTCAACCTCGGTTGAGAATGTTACGTCGCTGCCCTCACAAGGAGGATTGGGGTCAGCCACGATGGTAACTACGGGTTGAGGATAAACATAAACCACAACCTCATTACTCATCGCGTAGCAAGTGCTGTCAGCGTTATAAACATACAACTGATAGTGATTCGGAGCTTCGCCTGGATTTTCCGCATAATCATAGAGGTAATCCGTCTGAGAAGAATTAACCCAGCCATCATGCATCCAAACATAAGTGAACGGTCCCATATCCCAAACGCCATCACTAGGATTAATTGTTGAGTGAAGGGTCACATTTCCGGGATAACAGATTTTATCTCCACTGGTACTGCCGATGGTAACGGTCGGCTGAGGTTGAACGCTCAAATTCCTTTCAGCGTGGCAGCCCATATCATCGATAACGGTGAAGGTGTGGGTACCTTGACTGGGAGCAGGAACGTTGAGAACGCTATCATGAATATCCAAAGCAATGCCATCGAGATACCAAGTGAAGTAGGTCCCGCGGAAATTTTTGGCGGTGTCGGAAACAGAAGCTCCTTCGCAAACTTGCAGATTGTTGCGGTTGGAAGCAATCTCACCGACATTGTCCGGAATAGTGACGGTCGTCGCGATGGAAGTATCGTTGCAAGCTGCACCGCCTTCGTATTGGGCAACGGCTTTATACTCTCCGGCCACAGTCGCGTCGAAGGTGTTGGTCGTGGTTATACCGGCAATGGACGTGCCGTTCAACCAAATCCAACGTTCCACAACGGCAGGGCTGGTAGAGGTGGCGGTGAGGCGCACCATACCGCAACCGTCCGTCGGGGTGACGGTCACCACGCCGTGAGGGGCGACCTGGAAGTAGAAGATGGCGGATGTATCCGGTTGGCCAACGCAGGCACCGTTATGCATTCTGGCAACAATCACCTGGAACTGGTGTGTGCCACTGCCGCCCAAGTCGGTGGCGACATCTACATCCACGTAGCCGCGGTTCCCAGCGAAGCCGGTATTGTCAAGCAGCCATGTGTAGGCATAGACGGCGGTGTCGTAAGGATCGTTATCCTCCACTGTAGCCGTCAAGCGGACATGAGCATCGCTGCACGCCTGAGTAGGACCTTCTATGCGCACAACTGTGTTCTTTGTCGCGTGAATACCTTTTACGCCATATACTCCCCTACTATGGTTCGTATAATTGTAAGCAAGCATCCCCACAGCATTCATCGAGGAATGTGTGTTAGAGCACGCAGCAGATGTAAAGTAACTTCCCCTTTCACCATTTACTGATGCGGTTAGTTCCTCACATCGCGCCTGATTCCCTAAATAAATGAACACCATCAGGAAAAAAATTGTAAATTTTTTCATTGCTTTGAATTTAATTATTACTATATATCTTTATTTTCTTAATGATTCGTTTCTATTTATTACACTATAATACGCACTGATTACTAATCAGTTACATTTTCTTTCGTTTTTTTTCTGTATCCCTTGATATTCAACACAAAATCTTCTTTTCGCTTTAATATATCAACTTGCAAAAATACAAAAAAATAACTTTCCACATTCAATTCTCTGTTTTTTTTTTGAAACATTTGGAATTTGTACGTTTTTTGGACTTTTCAACAATTTTTCAACAATTTTCTATTCTATTGTAAATCAGTATTTTAAATTTAGTTATGAAAGACATTTCCACAAGGCACGTTTGATAAATTTTTTGTTTTACCAACAAAAAAACTGCATTTTGGCCTCATTTTTCCCAATTTAAGCCCTTTGTTCCTCTTTTTTGAATCCCATTTTAAGCCCAATGGGAGAGGGGGATGATTATAATTGCACCCTATCGGCGCCTATATATAATATTGTATAAACAAAAAAAGGCGGATTTAGAAAATCCGCCTCCATGTCGATCCAATGGATCAATAGAGTGTCTGTATCTCCTTTTTCAGGTTCTTCATCGCAGCTGCAATGGGGGATTCTTCGGCCGTAATCTGGAAAATGGCGGAATCAAGGTCTATCGCCATTGCCCCGGGGGGGAGTTTTCCTGCGGCGATATTGATGGCATTCACCACATTTTCCTTGGCTCTTTTGATGCTTTCCCACACCTCCGGAGAGATATAAATCTGTTGCGACATGTTGTGTTCGTACTCGCTGCGGATGGTGGAGAGTAGCACAGCCTGCATCTGGGCAGCCGTCAGTTCGGGGTTGTTCACACGGAAAAGCAACTGGTTCGGCTCAATTCTTTCCAGGAAAAGAGCCATCCTTTCGTACGCCTGCAAACGCACGGGTGTAGTGATGTTTTTCGACTGGAACTTCAGCTCCAGCACCCTCTTTTTCTGGTCGTTTTCAATGAAGTATTTGACGATGAAAAAGGCTGCCACTGCCACAATCAGGGAGGGCAAAACAGAGACGAGGATTATTGCAACTGTATTCATATTAGTTATTTGAAGGTCCCGAAAAGCGCCACCGCCGAACCTCGGAAAGGATGTTCAGGCGAGTGGCATGAGTTACATTATCGGATTTAGTATCAACCGCAGTAGAAGTATTCGTGAACGATTTGCAGCATCAGTTCGGGTTTCTTCTCGATTTTCTTGCGAATGTCGGCATCATCAAAGGACTTGAGATGCTTGACGATGTCGTCAATCATATCGGGGTTGAAAACGCCGTGTGCTTCAAAGATGCTTCTGTGAGCGGAAAGCTGGTCGGCTGATTCGGAGCAGGAAGCCGGAAGTTGGGCGAGGCTTTCCAATTTCGCTTTGTTTTCAGCTTTGTGAATGTTGACGTCA
>ONXT01000126.1 GCA_900321845.1 uncultured Bacteroidales bacterium
AAAAAATTCGTATCTTTGCCGCCGCAACATTATTATAACCATGAAAGCAATCGCAACCCTTCTCGCTGTTTTACTGACAGTCGGCAGCATCCATGCACAGGACACCATAAGAACCTATTGGAGCAACAAGCAGCTCGAATCCATTGGCCCCGCCACCGACTCGGTGAAACAGGGACATTGGATTTTTTACCACAAAAGCGGCAAGATATTCGCGGAAGGCAACTACAAAAACGACGTGAAAGTCGGGAAATGGAAGGCGTGGTACGAGAACGGCCAGCTCTCGCAAGAGTATTTCGCCGACAACGGACCTTTCAAAAGCTGGTACTCCACCGGCAAAACCGAATCGGAAGGCGCTTTCAAAAACGGGATGAAATCCGGCAAATGGAAATTCTATTACCCTGATGGTGAACTATTTAAGGAATGTCTGTACCAAAACGACAAACTGGAAGGCGATTTCACCGAATACTACAGGGACGGCAAAAAGAAGTTCGAGGGGTACTACATCAACGACAAGCTCAACGGCTACGCCCAATGGTGGCAGGAGAACGGGGAACTGGAGATGGAGGGCAAGTCCATCGACGATTTGCAGGACAGCACGTGGGTGTTCTACCATCCCAACGGCGTTGTCGGCAGCCGCGGGGACTTCAAAGACGGGCAGCAAACCGGTGAATGGAAGTACTTCTACGAGGACGGCTCCCTCTGGAAACGGGGCTCGCTCCAACACGGCCTGCGCACCGGCAACTGGGTGGCGTGGTACGAAGACGGGAAGAAGCAGCGCGAAGGCAGCTTCGCCCTCAACAAAGAAAACGGCCGCTGGGTGCAGTGGTTCGAGAACGGGAAGGTGAAAGACCAAGGCTACTTCAAAGCCGGCCAGATGGACGGGTTGTGGGAAGGATTCTACGACGACGGAACGAAAAAGTATGAAAGCGGCTACAAGGACAATGTCCGCGACGGCGTTTACAAATACTGGAACCCGAACGGCAAGCCCCGCAGCTTCGGTTTCTATAGCAAAGGGGAAAAAAGCGGCAGCTGGACCGAGTTCGCCGACAACGGACAAAAGACCGAAGAGGGCAAGTTCGTCAACGGCCAAAAGAACGGGATGTGGGTTTTCTACAACGAACGCGAAGTGAAAATCCGCGAGCAGAACTTCTCCGACGGATCCCCCACCGGCAAATTCGTGGAATATTATCCAAACGGCAAAAAACAGATGGAAGGCAACTACCAGAACCGCATGAAAGAGGGCAAATGGTCGTATTGGGACGCCAACGGCAAACTGATGTACAGCGTCGAATTCCATCAAAATAAAAAGATAAAGGTTTACTCGGAAATGGCGAAAGAGTATGCCAAACCTTTCTAAAACAATGCATATCAAAACATTTCAATTCAATTTCATTGAAGTCAACACCTACGTTTTGTACGACGAGACGAAGGAAGCCGTCATCATCGACCCGGGCATGATGACGGAAAAAGAAGAAAACATCTTAGACGCATTCATCCGGCAGTACCAACTCACCGTAAAGTGCGTGGCCGTCACCCACGCGCACGTCGATCACGTGCTGGGATGCGGCTTCTGCGCGCGGAAATACAAAGTCCCCGTCTGGATGCACGAAGCGGGACTGCCCATCTATGAGTCAGCGGTTTCCTACGGTGTAGTTTGCAACCTACCCTGCGAAAAGGACAACTTCCCCGTCATCGACCACTTCTTCAAGGCGGGCGACATACTGCGCTTCGGTAATGGACAGGAACTGAAGGTGCTCTACACCCCCGGACACGCTGACGGCAGCGTGTGCCTCTACTCCGAAGCGGAACGCTGCGTGTTTGTCGGCGACGTGCTGTTCGAAGGCAGCATCGGCCGCAGCGACTTCCCCACGGGCAACATCCGCACCCTGCTGGAAAGCATCCGCACCCAACTGCTCACCCTCCCCGACGACACAGTCGTCTATCCCGGCCACGGTCCCGCCACTACCATCGGCCAGGAACGCACCACCAATCCCTACGTGAAGAGAATACCGCAGTGAACAATGATGCGCCAACCATCCATACTCCTAAGTCTATAATCATTAACCCAATTATGAATCAACAAAAATCTTACGAAAGACAGGACATTTACAATCCTGAGGAGGTGAAGAACCTATCCGAGGCCTATCGGGAGATTCTCATCAATGTGCATGAAGACCCCGACCGCGAGGGACTGAAAAAGACGCCGGAGCGTGCAGCCAAGGCGATGCAGTTTTTGACGCAAGGCTACGCCATGGACCCTAAAGCAATTCTGCAAAGTGCCATTTTCCACGAAGACTACAAGCAGATTGTGATCGTGAAAGACATTGAAATCTACTCCCTCTGCGAACACCATCTGCTGCCCTTCTTCGGCAAGGCGCACGTGGGCTACATTCCCAACGGGAAGGTGGTGGGACTCAGCAAAATACCGCGCGTGGTGGATGCCTTTGCCCGCCGACTCCAGCTGCAAGAGCGACTGACCACTCAAATCAAGGACTGCATCGACGAGGTACTGGAACCGCTCGGCGTGGCCGTGGTCATCGAAGCGCAACACCTCTGCATGAGCATGCGCGGCATCCAAAAGCAAAACTCCGTCACCACAACCTCCGAATTCACCGGCGCCTTCCTCAAACAATGGAACACCCGCCAGGAATTCATGCACCTCATCGGCGCCAAACTTCACTGACAATAATCCCCACCCTCCCTAATCTTTTAATCTTCTAATCTATTAATCTTCTAATCTTCCAATCTTCTAATCTCTTAATCCCTTAATCTTTTAATCTTTTATGACCCTCCCCTCCCCCATCTTCTTCCCGTTTCGCACGGATGAGAAAACGCTGACGGCCATCGCCGCCAACATCCGCCAAACCCTGTCGGAATATGTC
>ONXT01000053.1 GCA_900321845.1 uncultured Bacteroidales bacterium
ATTGAAAAACTTCTCGTAAACGGCCCAGTCGGGGGTGGGGGAGATGGTGTCACCCCAAAGGATGAAGTTGGCACCTGCGAAGTACCCGCGGACGATGGCAGGGCGCGTGACCATGGGCGGCTGCATCTTGCAAACGTAGGGATGGTTCAGTACGATGGACGAGTCTGTGGAGAACGGATTGATTACGTGAATCTGAAGCTGGTCGGCATATTCCGCAACTTTAGGGAAGAGGTTCTTGGCGACGGCTGCAACCACAAGGTCCACATGCTGGATTTCGGGCTCGCTAAACAGGAGATCCAGCTTGGCGTTGTCGCCAGGATTGATGTCGCGGACAATCACTTTGAGGTCGCGTCCCTCGGCGGCAAATTCGTCCAAGGCGACTTGCGCTCCGCACCAGAAGCCGATGACGCTTCGGCGGAAAGCCTCCAGCCCGGGCTCCTCCATTTCCGCGATGCGGTCGGCATCGGTGGATAAAAGGAAGAGGACGCTTTTATGTGTCCCGTATTGTGTTGTGCGGAAGCCCGCCGCGCTACCTCCCTCGTATTGGGAAAACAACTGGGGAACCAATCCCATGAGTATCAATAAAATCAGTATCGTTTTTCTCATTTGCAATCTTCTAAGTTTACTTTGTGTTTCCAACGGCGATGGCTCCAAAGCCAAAATTCGGGCTGGCGACGGATGGTCTCTTCCAGCAGACGGGTATATTGCTTGATAATCTCCCCATTTCCCAATGTCGTTGGTTTATCTGTAATTAATTGATTTACAATTTTATAATGTCCAATTTTCTCTTTAATCACTTCGTAATACACAACCGGGATGTCGTATTTTCTCGCGAAATACTCCGCCCCGTAAATCATGCCCGAAGGCTGGTTTAAGAACAATGTTTTGTAACTTTTGTTCATATTGTTGGGCGACTGGTCGCTGAGCATCATGTAGGTGGTGGGTTTCCGGTTTAGTTCCCGGTCTTGGAACAGTTCGCGCACGTGGTCGGCAAAAACGACGACCGTGCCATAACGTGTTCTGGCTCTGTTGATTAGCATTTCGAAAACCTTGTTGCTGTTGGCTTTTCCCACACCAACGCCTGCGTGTTTGAACTGCATCGGCAGGCTCAGGATCATCCATTCCCAATTGTTGTAGTGGCTCGACATCAGGATGACGCTTTTGCCCTCGTCGTAAAACCGGTTCACCACTTCCGGGTTTTCGCAGTGGTATCTTTTCATCACTTTTTTTCTGGAAAGCGTGAGCATTTTCAGCATTTCCGCGGCGATTTGCGACAGATGCAGGTAGTATTTCCGACGCAAGGATGCGATTTCCCCTTCGCTTTTTTCAGGAAAAGCACGCTTCAGATTTTGGGTGATGATATGCCTTCTGTATCGGATGATGTAGTTGACAATCAGATAGAAAATGTAGGCGATGCCGTAAAGGACCCAAAGTGGGAGCAGTGACAACGGATAGAAGACCAGATAAAACAGCACCCTCATTCCCATCGTTCACAATGTTTTAGCGTATTCAAGGATGGAGTTGACGATATGGTCGCTGTTCTCCGAGATGTCGGTGCGGTTGGCGTCCGTGATTTTCCCGATGAAAACCGTCTCCAAGCCGCTTCTTCGCCCGAAAATCATGTCGGTGGCGCTGTCTCCAATCATCACGGAGTCGGCGAAATCGATGTCGGGAAAGTCGTTTTTAGCCTGCATGGCCATGCCGATTTCGGGTTTGCGGCAGTTGCACCCGCTGCCGGCAAGGTGCGGACAAACGTAAATCCCGTCGATATGCACCCCTTTTTTCTCCAAGAAATCAAGGAGATGCCGGTGGACCTTGTCCACTTGCTCGCGGGTGCAGATACCTTTGGCGATGCCCTGCTGGTTGGTGACGACGATGATTCGGCGGAATTTCTTGACCAAGATGGGCAAAGAGGCAAGAAAGTCGTCGCGAATCACGAACTCGCTGATGTCCTTGACATAATCACCCACCAACTGGACGTTGATTACGCCGTCGCGATCCAAAAATAACGTGTTTTTCACCTCTTTTTCACCTTTTAAATATTGGGGTGCAAAATTACCATTTTTTCAGCAAAATGGAATTGCGGTTTCTGAATTAATTTCTATTTTTGCAATTTTGAAATCCGAAATTATAAACAATTAATAATCAATAATTTATGAAGAGATTTTTAACTATCTTGATTGCCCTGCTCGTAACTTCGTCATACGCACAGGTGGATGTGGATTCCGAAACGGCTGATATGGAGTGTACGACGGTAACCGTAGGGAAGAAGGCTTCCGCCGATGGTTCTGTGATGACCTCCCACACTGACGACAGTGGCCGAAGCCGTACGAACATGCTGGTGGAGAAGGCGGCCGACCATCCCAAGGATGCCATGCAGGAATTGTACAAGCGGGTGAACTGCCCCGCCGACACCCCCTCCATGCCGCGCTACTGCAACCAATACACCGGCTCCATTCCGCAGGTGGACCATACCTACCAGTTCCTGAACACTGCCTATCCTTGCATGAACGAGAAGCAGCTGGCCATTGGCGAGTCCACTTTCGGCGGGCGTGGCGAACTGCGCTCCTCCGAAGGCAAAATCGACTGTCCGATGCTCTGCAAGTTGATGTTGCAACGCTGCTCCACCGCACGCGAGGCCATCCGCACCGCAGGCGAACTGCTGAAGGAGTACGGCTGGTGTGATGGCGGCGAATGCCTGACCATTGCGGATAAGA
>ONXT01000171.1 GCA_900321845.1 uncultured Bacteroidales bacterium
CATCCTCCTCCAACAATCGTACGACTCCTCCAACGTACACAAAAGAAGGAAGTAGTTAGCAAATAAAAAGGCTGGCAACGTTTTCCGCCACCAGCCTTTCAACTTTCAACTTTCAACTTTCAGTTTTCAATTCTCAACTCTCAACTCCCCCTATTCCATCACAACGTTCACGTTCTGGATGAATTCGCGGGAGTCATGCATCAGTTTGTACATAATCGTGTCGTTCTCCACAAACGGGACGAAGCGACGATATTGGGCGATGAATTCCTCGATGAACTCAGAGGATTTCAGCGGACGGCGGAACTCAAGCGCTTGCGCGGCGTTCAGCAACTCGATGGCGAGGATTTTCTCCACATTCTGCACCACCAGATAGGCTTTCGTAGCGGCGTTTGCCCCCATGCTCACGTGGTCTTCCTGTCCCTGCGACGACTCGATGGAGTCGGAGGATGAGGGCATCGTGAAGGTCTTGTTCTGGTTCACGATGGAAGCCGCGGTGTATTGCGGAATCATAAAGCCGGAGTTCAAGCCGGGGTTCTTGACGAGGAAGGAGGGCAGCTCGCGCTTGCCGCTGATGAGTTGGTAGATTCTTCTTTCGGAGATGTTGCCCAATTCGGACATCGCCAAAGAGAGGAAGTCCAGCACCAGTGCCAACGGCTGTCCGTGGAAATTGCCGGCGGAAATAATCAGGTCTTCGTCGGGGAAGACGGTCGGGTTGTCGGTCACAGAGTTGATTTCCGTTTCCACCACACTGGTAATGTGGGTCAGGGCGTCCTTCGTGGCGCCGTGCACCTGCGGCATGCAGCGGAAGGAGTAGGGATCCTGCACGTGCTTCTTCGGACGGGAGATGATTTCAGAGCCCATCAACAGATTGTTGATGTGTGTGGCAGTGAGAATCTGACCTACATGCGGGCGGGCGAAATGAACCGACAGGTTGAACGGTTCGATGCGGCCGTCGAAGGCTTCCAAGGAGACAGCTCCGATGATGTCGGCCAGCCACGACAATTTCTTGGACTTGATGAGCAGCCATACGGCGTACGAACTCATAAACTGCGTGCCGTTCAGCAGTGCCAGACCCTCCTTCGATTGCAGGGTTATCGGTTCCCAGCCGAACTTGGCGTTGATTTCAGCAGCTGGATATTTCTTGCCCCTGTAATACACTTCTCCTTCATTCAACAGCGGCAAGCACAGATGGGCCAAGGGCGCCAGGTCGCCGGATGCGCCGAGCGAACCCTGTTGATACACAACGGGATACACACCCTTGTTGAAAAAGTCAACCAGCCGTTGCAAGGTAACAACCTGCACACCGGAGTTGCCGTATGACAGAGATTGGATTTTCATCAACAACATCAAGCGGACGATTTCCTGCGGTACCTCGTCGCCGATGCCGCAAGCATGCGACTTCACCAGATTGCTTTGGAGGGTTGACAAATCCTCTTTGGAAATCGAGGTGTTGCAGAGGGAGCCGAAGCCTGTGGTCACGCCATAGACGGGCGTTTTGCTGTTGGCCATTTTTTTGTCTAGGTAGTCGCGGCATTTCTGCACTGCTTCAATGGATTCCTTTGACAAAGAGAGTTTGGCTTTCGATTCGATGATTTTTTCTACCTTGTCGATTCCGAGGAATTGAGTGGAGATTACATGTGTTTTCATTTGGTGCTTATTTTTAATTTTTTAAGATTGATTCTATTTAAGGAAGACGCGATGCAACGATGCAAAATTACGCGTCATTACGCATCTCTGCACGTCAGATAAAGAATTCCGCGATGCGTTTCATTTCGGAGCTGACGTTGTTTCCCTCATACAAAATACCATAGATGGTTTCGGCGATGGGGATGTGTGCTTGGAAGTTTTTGTTCATCTCGTGGATGCACTTCACGGCATAGTAACCTTCGGAGATCTGGCTCATCTCGAGTTGGGCGACGCGCACGGAGAGTCCGTGGCCAATCATGTTGCCGAACATGCGGTTGCGGCTGTAGCGGGAGTAGGCGGTGACGAGCAAGTCGCCGAGATAGACGGAGTCGTCGAGGCAGCGGTTGCCAGGGAAGACCGTGCTGACGAAATTCTTCATCTCCTTCACGCCGTTGGCGATGTAGGCCGCGATGAAGTTGTCGCCGTAGCCGAGGCCGCTGTATATGCCAGCGCCCAATGCGTAGATGTTTTTCATCACCACGGCCATTTCCGCACCCATCAAATCGCTGGAGACGGAGGCGCGCACGTAGCGGTTGGTGAACATCTTGGCCACATCGGAGGCCAAATCCTGGTTGACGGAGGCGGCAGTAAGGAAGGTGAACTTCTCCTGCGCGATTTCCTCCGCATGCGACGGGCCACTGATCATCGCCATATTGCTCAACGGAATGTTGAATTCCGTATGGAGATAATCGGAGATGAACTGCAGTGTTTCCGGAATGATGCCCTTCACCGCGTTGATGATCTTCTTCTTGTTCAAACGGCTCTTCTTCAGCGGTTCGAGCGTTTTCTGCAAAAAGGCGGAAGGGGTGACGATAATCACGTAGTCGGCTTTGGCCACCACGCTCCGAATGTTGTTGCTAACCTTCACGTCTTTCGGATCTATAAACGTGGAACTTAAGTACTTAGGGTTATGTCCGTATTTATTGACACCTTCCACGATCTCCTCTTCGCGCACCCACCAATGGATATGTTCGAGGTTGGCCGACAAAATCTTGATGATGGCAGTCGCCCAGCTTCCACCTCCAATCACCGCAACACGGTATCTCAATCTGTTCTTTTTGCGAAAATATGGTGTAGCTACTTCCATGTGCTCAACTTTCGTTTAACATTTTTTAAGGTTGCAAAGATACGGCATTTTTTTGAATTGAGCGTGAAAAAATGTTAATCGGCGGAATCCTTTCTAAGCGGGCACCCCAAGAATCGGTTCACAATTCCCATAATCCAGTCAATCAATCAAATCGGCGCAACAACAAGGATGATTCCGCGAAAATCAGCAATCTATTCAGACAACATTTTTACATTATTATTGTAATAAAATACAGATGCGTAATTTTTTTCATTTTTTTTGTAACAATCTTGTAATGAAATCGTAAGAGCAAATTGAACAACAAAAAGGAGAAATCCTTTACGTATCATTAAAGGTTAATGGTTATCAACGGCGATGAGAATCGCCGTTGTTTTTTTATTTCAACGTGAACAGGATTAGCAATCTGGCAAGGCCATAGTCAACGTCTATGTCAAAGTCTTTTCGTACTTTTGCAGGCGATTTCAAAACGACAAAAATGGACGACAACAACGTGCGCAACGAGATTTCCCAATTGGGCAAGTACAACTTAATCAACAAGTTAACAGAAGACATTGAGAAACAGAACGACTCCACACTCGTGGGGGTCGGCGATGACGCGGCGGTGGCTGACTTCGGCGGCAAGCAGACCGTCTTCGCCAGCAAACTGTTTTTAGAGCATGTCCATTTCGACCTCTCCTACTTCCCGCTCAAGCATCTCGGCTACAAATGCGCGGGCATCGCCCTCACCGACATCCTCGGCATGAACGCCATCCCCACCCAGATTTCGGTGAACCTCGCCATCTCCAACCGCTTCTCCATTGAGGCGGTGGAAGAATTCATGACCGGCATCCGCGCCTGCTGCCACAACTACAAGACCGATCTCGCCGGATTGGAAATCAACACCTCCATGACGGGCATGGCCATCAGCATCACCGCCATCGGCGAAGCGGAAGCCGACACAATCGTGCGCCGCAGCGGAGCCAAGGAAAACGAGCTCATCTGCGTCTCCGGCGACTTCGGAGCCGCCTACACCGGCTACCTCCTCCTAGAACGCGAAAAGGAGATTTTCCTCCAAACCCAAGTCAGCAAACCCAACTTCGAGGGCTACGAGTACCTACTGGAACGTCAACTCAAGCCGGAACCGCGCTTCGACATCGTGGAAGGACTCCGCAAAAACGACATCCTGCCCACCTCGATGACCGTCGTGAGCGAAGGCCTCGCCACTTCCCTACTCCACATCTGCCATCTCGCCGACCTCGGCTGCACCATCTTCGAAAACAAAACCCCCATCGACCAACTCACCTTCGACACCCTGAAGAGCCTGAAAATCGTCGCCACCACCGTCGCCCTCAACGGCGGCGAGGACTACGAACTCCTCTTCACCGTGAAACAGAGCGATTACGAAAAGGTGAAAAAAATCGAGAATGTGTCTGTCATCGGCTATATGCAGGAGAAGAATGCCGGCTGCAACCTCATCACCAACGACAACAAGCAGATTGAGCTGCGGGCGCAAGGATTCGAACACGAGGAAGCAAGTATGAACTAAGCGACAGAAATCCGGGGA
This sequence comes from uncultured Bacteroidales bacterium, assembly GCA_900321845.1. Taxonomy (GTDB): domain Bacteria; phylum Bacteroidota; class Bacteroidia; order Bacteroidales; family WCHB1-69; genus UBA1756. The sequence goes on from ONXT01000171.1 coordinate 4,317, forward strand.
AATCAAGAATTGTAGCTACTCAAAAGCAGCATGACCAGATAAACGCCACGGCCGCTACCTCACAATCGTCAGCGTTCCCGTGCGCGTTTCGCCAATCCCGTGAACTTGGTAGTAGAACTGGTAATAGTAGGTACCTGCCTCCAAATTTCCGCCATCCCAATTATTATGATACGCGTTGCTTTGGAAGACCACGCTGCCGCCCCGATTACGGATAATCAGCTTGGTCAGCTCGCAATTTTCGATGCCTTCAATCACGAAGAAGTCGTTGAAGCCATCGCCGTTGGGCGTGAAGACGTTCGGGATTTCCAAGACCAACGGTTTACTTTGCGGAATCTCCGGATAATTCTCCAAGACCGGATCATCGGCGTCAGTGGCTGTGACAATTTGCTGAGTAGCGGCAGATGGGGAAACCGGTTTCACACTGGACGAAGAGGTCTGATTGACTGACGAAGAATGTACGGGGGAAGTTGCAGTTTGTGATAAAGTGCCATCGGAAGGATTTGCAGCGACCGTGTTTTTTGGAGCCATAACCAGTTGATTTACAGATGGTTTATTGCTCGTTTCTGCAATATTATCAGTTTGGGCTGGAATTTCACTATTGCCATTGACCGGTAATACCTGACCATTCTCCAATTCCACTATATCATTTTCCTGTTCTTTTAACGAGAGGTTCATTTCCTCATTTTCTATGGATAATGAATCTCCCGCAACGGCAACATTTTCTATATTCTGCTTATTTTGAACAGCTTGCAAAAGATTATCGGAAGATTTTGACAACGAAACGCCGAGGATGACCCCTCCTGCGACTATTGCGGAGGAAATCACTCCGACGACCACTTTGGCAGCAGTGGAAGCAAGCATGGAATGCCCCACAGAAGCCGCCGCCGTTCCGCCCGCCGCCGCCGAGGATGCCAACTGGCTTGCAACCGACTCCCAACATCTGGCAGAGGGTTCAACCTTTATGTTTTCCAAAATGTTTTTTATCTCAATGTCTTCCATTTTCTATTATCATTATGAATGCAAACGATCTTTCAGCCAGTTTCTGGCACGTGTGAGTTGGGAGCGCGATGTACTTTCCTGTATTTCAAGCATTTCGCCAATCTCTTTGTGCGAATGGCCCTCCACCACAAACAAGTTGAAAATCACGCGGTAGGTTTCTGGCATCCGTTGAATCAGGCTCAGCAGGTCATTTTCCATCAACTTGTCGGAAGGAAGTTCGTTGCCGACCTCCCAGTCCGAAGTCTCCACATCGTCCAACGAAAGTTGGTTGTGATGCTTGTGATGCATCCGAAAGTGGCTGATAGCCGAGTTCAACATGATTCGTTTCATCCACGTAAGCAAAGAACTTTCAAACCTGAACTCTTGCAAATTGGAGAAGATTTTCGTAAATCCTTCTATGAGAATATCTTCCGCCTCCTCATTCGAGTTCGCATACCGCACGCACAATCCCATCAGCAACGGTGAATACTTGTCGTATAGTTCTTTTTGCGCAACACGGTCGTTGCTCAAACAACGCTCAACAAGCTTCTTCTCATCCATTGTTTTCACATTTTGAGAGACGCAAGAAAAAAGGAAATGTTGCAAAAATTATTTTACAGATTTCACGATAGCCTCCACTTGACGGATATAATCGCGTTTTTCCTCCTCGGGCGCATACACGAAACCGTCGATACTGATCGTCTCATTATTGGAGGTGATGAATGAATAATGATAGAACGGACCGCCCATCCAATCATCGTTCATTTCCCACAATCCGCGCATTTCCGCGCCCTGATGAGCGCCAATCTGCATCGGAAAAACAAAGGGAAGAGTCCCCAGCTCAACCACAACAGGGTGATAGTCAGGACGCTCGCCCTCTATATTCTTGAAGATGCGATTTCGGTTGTCAATCATATTTGCGCGCGTCAATTCGGAAGTCGGCGACTTGTAAATCATAATGCAGCGGTCGTTTTTCACAGTCCGATAAAGCAGCCACAAGTAATCGTCGCCTTCGCGGGCGATATTGTAATCCTTGGGAACCGTCAGCAGAATGCCGAATTTCTGGCGGATTTTCTCCTGAACCTCCACATTGGGGATGGAGGTGAAAGCGTTTTGAATTTTGCGGATGTCGTTTTCGTAAAATTCAGCCAAAATGTCATCCTGATGTTGCAAAAAGAGTTGGAAACAAGAGTCCTGATTGGCCCCGCGGATTTCCACATAAACCTGCGGATTGGAGTAGTTGTTGCGTTCCAAACTGTATTTGGCCTCTTTCAAATTCGTATCCAATTGAAAATGAAGGATATTGAAATGGCGTAATTTGTTGTCCGTGAACAGTTCCTCATTCAACTGCAGCACGTCGAACATGGGTTCCACCTGATTGGTGGCCGGCTGCGGCTGCGTCAGGATGGCAATCACACTGTCCTGCATCGTGGTGTCCCACACGTTTTTGTCCATCACCAGCAGCACCTCCGCCGCCTTGCCGATGGATGAATTATCAACCGAAACGGGGATGATGGGTCCCGACTTCTTGCATGCTGCGAAAACCATCGCAACCGTCATTAAGATGAGGTATGTTCTTTTCATAGCTAAAAATAGGGTTTAGTTTTTATAAAATTTCGCTGCCACCCAATTGTTTTTCTCTTTGAAGGAGGCGAACGAAAGGCCCAGTTCGCGCGCCCGCTCTTTAATTGCATCGAGGTCATGCCCGTTGTAGAATCCGCTGAAGAAAATTTCGCTCCCCTTTTTCATCGATTTCACGTAGGCAGGCATGTCATTCAGCAGAATATTGCGGTTGATGTTAGCGATGATGACATCGAAGAGCTCCTCTCCGATAGCGCTTGCATCGCCCAATTTCACTGTAATATCCTCCGTATGGTTGCGGACATTGTTTTCAAGGTTGTTCTCGTAGGCCCACTTGTCGTTGTCGATGGCAGTGATGGGGCGAGCGCCGCGCTTATGGGCGAGGATAGCCAGCACGCCGGTGCCGGAACCCATATCCAGCACTTTCTTTCCGGAAAAGTCCTCCTCAAGGATGTACTCGATCATCAGTGAGGTGGTCTCATGGTGCGCCGTTCCAAACGACATTTTGGGCTCGATGATGACTTCATACGGAACATCTGGGCGCGGTTCGTGAAACGGAGCGCGGATGTAACATTGGCCGCACAACAGCACCGGCTCGTAATTGGCCTCCCAAACTGCATTCCAATCCTGCTCCTGCACCTTGGAAACCGCATACTTGACCTCCACCTCCATCCCGTGATTTTCAAGTGCATCGCGAATGACGGCCTCATCGTAAAGTTCCTCCTTGATATAAGCCAGCAAGACGTTTTCATCGTCTCCATCCATAAAACTGTCGCAGCCGGCATCGCCAAGAATAGCCGTGAAGATGTCCTTCCAGGGTTCCGGTTGCGAGAGAGTCAATTTGATTTCGTAATATGCCATTTTTTTCTTGTTGGGACGGGGCATCCCCTGTCCGGAATTATCATTCTATCTATACAAATTGAATCGTTGATTAATCCAATGCTTCATAACCAACGATTCAACTTGATTTTGGGAATCCGTAATCAGATTATTGCTCAACGTGGTCGAACTCGCCGGTAGCGGTGAACCACAGATAGACGGGATATTTCTCCTTATTGGGCAGAATGACCGTTTTGTAGAAGTTCTTGCCGTCTTTCTTTACAGAATAATATTGTTGGATTTCAGATTTGCCGTAATTGTCCTTGATATAGGATTCGATAGCGGGGATGAGTTTGTCGACATCCAGGTAGTAGAGGTCTTGAAGCAAACGTCCATCGGGAGAGAAGATGCACATCTCCTTGCCTTTTGTGCCGGTGAATTGGACATCGAAGTTCTCATTTTCGTCCTCATCCCATTTAGCGTCGTTCACGCGCGGGAATTTGGCTGCGAAGGCGTTGAGGACCACTTCAGGAACATCCACCTCATCGTAGTCGCCGTACGACTTGACAGTCTTCATGCCGCTGCTGAGTTCTTTTCGGAGGAACTTGCCGGATTTGTCGAAATAGAGTATAATGTAGCTGTTGCCAGTGGAGGCGATATCGACTTTGTAGATCTGACCAAGGTCCTTATCCTCTTCCATCTCATAGTCGCGGATTTTGTGTGAGGGGTAATTGGAGGAGACGTAGGACTTGATTCCTTCGGGGAGTTCAGCGATGGAGGCGGCGAGGTCTTCTGCACTCGGAGCCACTTCGGTGAACACGTCAGGATCGTTGAAGGGGTCTTCGAAGTTCGGGTCAACGGTGCGGATGAACTTGCGGGTCTTGCCATCGAACCAAGCACCAGTCGGGATTTTCTTCTTCCAATTCTTCTTTTCGAAGAATTCGATATAGAGCTTGTTCTTTTTGTCGGCGCGGGTTTCGGTGAAAGCCTTGCTGAACTTGTAGCCTTTGTAATAGGTGGCCAGATGGTTGGTAATGGCGCTGCTCACCTTCTCTTCAAGCATGTAGGCGTAGGTTTTCTTCCAGACACCACTTTTGGAGATATAGACATCTTTTTCCAAATCTCTTTCCATGCATTTGCAAACGTAGGTTTCGGCCACAAGGAACCACTTTTGGTCAGTGGCTTTGGGGGCTTTTTTCTTGAGCATTTTTTTCGCTACATCGGGAACTTCGCTTTCCTTGATAGCGTATTGGGCCCAAGGATCGTGCGGGGCTGCGGCTTCATTTTTGCCTTTTTTGCCCTTATCTGCTTTCTGAGCCTTTTCTGCTTTCTCCTCTCTTTCCGCCTTTGCATTTTCAGCCTTTACATCATCTTTGGTCTTCGCCTGCTGTTCGTTGCTAACCACTTCAACCTTAGCCGGTTTGCTGGGTTTGGTGGTGGAGGTGGTCGGTCTCGCGGGTTCGTCGGTGCGGAGTTTCCAGCCTTCGGGATCCTGACGTTTAATCAGATTGCCCACGTAATCGAAGGTGAGTACGGAGGGGAGATCTTTGGAACCCACTTCGGGGAAACGGACTTCCAGATAGTAATGGGTGGCCGTTTTGGGCATCTCGCGCAAATTGCAGACAGAAATCTCGTAGTTCGGGTAATTGGAGTTGACATATTGGGCGATGCTCAACGGAATCTCTGAGGTGGGGATGTCGTATGTGGTTTCAACCCAAGTGCCGTCATTTTTGAAGACGGCCTTACCATTGGAGCCATCGTCCTTGAATTGAGCGACATACATATTGTCTTTCAATTCCCAAGAGGAGATTTTCGCGCTGGGATATTCGGAAGAGAATGATTGGGTGACATCGCCAGGGACATCGTCGGTTTTCAATTTTTGAGCCGAAAGGCAAAATGAAATTTGCAGGGCTGCAATCACTAAAAGAATACGGAATATTTTCATAGTCTAATAATTTTAGGCATTAAAAATCAAGCTGACAAAAATAATACTTTTTTTTCAATCTAACGTAAAAAGGTTCAATTTTCTTTGGGAATAAAAAAAGGAGGCCGAATGGACCTCCTTTTTGGGAATATGGTGAATTTCCAGATTACTCAACGATGAACTTACGGGCGGTCTTGCTGTCCTTGCCGGCAACGGTAAGGATGTACATGCCTTTGGAGAGGTTGGTGAGATTGATGTTATGATGGATTTGTCCGCCGTAATTTTCCACGGTTTCAGTAGAGATGACCTTGCCCATCAAATCGGTGATGGTGAAGGTGTAGTTGCCTTCGTTTTCGGAAGTGAGGTCAACATACATGTTATCGCTGGCCGGGTTCGGATAGATGCTGAGGTCGATATCGGAGTTTTCATCGAGATCAGTCAGGATTTCATAAGTGAGTTCGAAGCCGTTAGACTCTTCGTAGTTGTCGGAAACGAATCTGATGAGGATTCTGTGTGCTTGGGTATAGAACACGTCTTCAGTGGGCCAGTTGTAAGCATCGATTCTCTTGATCAGATGATTTTTGCCGTTGTTGATGTCGAAGATGTCGATGAAATCGCCAGCACCGAGTTCGATTTTGGGATAGGAGAAGTAGGCGGCTGCGCAAGAGTTGATTTTCCAAGTGCAGTAGGAATCCGGACGATAGGGAGTGTTTTCGTCAACAGAGGCGTTACCTTTGTCGGTGATGGTACCAGCACCGGTAAGGGTGACTTCGCCTGAGCAGTATTGTGAGGGAACGGTGGCGATGAAGTCGAAAACGAATCCGCGGTCAACCACATCGTTGTCGTTGGTCACAAAGCGTACGAGAACGCTGTCGGCAGCGATGCTGAAAGTGCTGGGGCAGGTGTAGCCGGAGTGGCGTGCAGCGACGTCGTTCATATTGCCGTTTCTATAGAAAATCACTTCGTCGGCGCCAGTTTCGGTGAGCAGACGGCCGAAAGTGAATCTGTAGTTCGTGGCATCGGGAGCGGCAATCATCCATGAGCGGTCGGTGTTGGGTTGATAGAATTTGTTGCCTGCGCCGTCGCTGATAGAACCGCG
>ONXT01000068.1 GCA_900321845.1 uncultured Bacteroidales bacterium
AGACTCGAACTCGCGACCCCGACCTTGGCAAGGTCGTGCTCTACCAACTGAGCTACTTCCGCTTATGTGTTGTTGTGTTGCCTTTAATGTACCTCGGGCGGGACTTGAACCCGCACGATCGTAATGATCAAGGGATTTTAAGTCCCTCGTGTCTACCAATTCCACCACCAAGGCAACTGGTCAAAGAACCTTCTCAAATGAGGTTGCAAAAATACACTTTTTTTGCTTGCAAAACACAGTTTCGGAAAACTTTTTTTCACCAAGTCGTAATTGGTTGAAAATTAATTGATAGGATTGTCACCCTCCCTGCCACTTTGAATAAATGTGCATCGAAATCAGCGATGTGTGAACTGGGTTTTGGGGAATAAATCGATGCCCGCTCACCGCTCATAGTTCACACTTCACTAATAAAAAAACGGCCCCTAAATCAGGAGCCGTTAGTCATGTATTCAGGATTCTGAACTATTGGCGAACCACTTTTGCGGTGCCGATGATCTTGTTGTCGTTGTAGATTCTCAAGAAATAGACGCCTGCGGTGAGACCGTTCATTTCAACGGTGTTGAGGCCGGCGCTGATGCTCTGGCTGCGGACGAGTTTGCCAACCATGTTGTAGATGGCGACGTTGGTGGCGGTTTCGTTCAGTTCAACGGTCACGTTCCCGCTGGTCGGGTTCGGATAGACGTTCACGGAGCTGTTTTCGTTTTCAGCGATGCCGGTGGGTTCGGTGATTTCGCGGGGCAGCACATAGTAACGGGAGGCCAAGCGGATGGTGTCGGGGGTATAGACGGTGACGGCTTTGCGCAGGTTGACGCCGATGACGTTTTTAGCGGTGGTCGGGATGCTTTGACCTACAATCGGGTCGTAGTTGCTGGAAGTATATACAGCGGTATCGGTGATTTCGCCTTGGTTAACCGTATAGAGGGTGTAGCCGGCGAAAGTGCCCGTTTGGTTGAAGGTTACATTTTCCAGTTTCACGAGTTGGCCTTGGATGCCGTCCATGTATTCTTGGTCTTGCAATTGTCCGAGGGTGATGGACTGGGGTTCTATAACGGTGGTGGGGAAGTGGTTGATATCGGTGATCTCAGCAGTGGGTTTCAGTTCGAGGTAGCCGTAGTAGTTGGCGAGGTTGCCGACTACGTTGGTGACTTCGGTGCCGACGGTGGCGTTGGCGATAAAGGCGCCGCCTTGGTTGTAGAGTTGGATGGCGCCGGTTTCATCCTGCATCCAAGAAGTGGAGTTGGTGGTGTGTTCGGTGATGATGGCGTGGCCGGTGTAGAGGTAGGTGGTCGTGCCGGTGGTGTCGATAGTGAAGTCGCTGCAGTCCATCAGTGCGCGGAGTTCGGCGATGGTGGCGATGCCGTTGATGCAGGAACCCACGATGTTGAAGGAGAGGTTGAGGTCGCTGTTGGTGAAGGTGATGGTGGCAGCGTCGTTGCCGGGAGTAGTGGGAGCGTAGGTGATGGCGATGGTTTGACCATTGGTGAGGTCGGCGTTGCTAATGGTAGCGGGGGCATTTGACGTGAATGCGGTGCTGCCGGAGAAGCTGACGGTGGTGTTGCCGTCACCCAAGTTGAAACCGGTGGCGATGTAGTTGATGGTGCGCGTGTCGCCGACGGCCATGTTTTCAAAGCTCTCGCCTTGCGTAGCGGGAGTGAAGGAGATGGAAGGATCGTTGGCTGCAATCACTTGCATGTTGTCCACAAAGAAGCGGTTGTTGGCAGCTACGGAAGCGGAGATGCGGATGGTGAGTTCTTGATCTACGGGAGCGCTGAAGTTCACGGTATAGGTCTGCAAGGTGCAGTCTTCCGCGCTGGCGGCCGCGGTCAGGGTGAAGGGAAATTCCTGTCCGTTGATGGTGACCACGATGTCTTGAACCTCGTTGTTCTTAAACCAAGGTCTGGCATCGAAGGAGAAGGTCATCACAGAGGCAGTGGGGTGGGTGATGCCGGAAACCTCTACGAAGCCCATGACGGAGCTGGTGCCCAACTTGATCTTCCCGTTGGCAGGGTTGACTTTGCTGCCGGTCCAAGTAAGCGAGGAGCCCAGAGAGTCGGCCAGCTCGCCTGCATGGTCTGACAAGTCGGCGCTGCCCGCCTCGCATTGCGTGTTGTTAGTGCCGAAACCGTGAATGTTACTGAAGTCTTCGCTCCAAATGGTCTGTGCTTTCAGGCCGCCGAAACCAAGGCAGCATACTACAGTCATTGCAACTGCAAGAAATTTGTAGATTTTGTTCATAATCGTTTTTTTTAATTGATAAATTGTAAAAACTTGTTTTCTAAATATTTGCAATGCACAAAAGTGCGTTGCAAAAGTACAATTTTTTTGGTACGCACACCATAATGGCAGTGTGAAAATTTATTAATTGTGCCGTTGACGTTGCCTTTAGCGGTATTGCTGGAAATTGGGGATGATTTCAAAAAAAATTAATTGTAAATCATTAATCACTAATCGTTAATATTCGTATCTTTGCACCCGTTTAAAAATATTTCCATGGCAACAAAATATGTATTCGTTATGGGCGGTGTTGTTTCCGGATTAGGGAAAGGAATTACCGCCGCATCTCTTGGTAGATTGTTGAAATCCAGAGGGTTGAAGGTTACAATGCAAAAGCTCGACCCCTATTTGAACGTGGATCCCGGCACGATGAACCCCTATCAGCACGGGGAGGTCTATGTGACCGAAGACGGCGGCGAAACCGACCTCGACATCGGCCATTACGAACGTTTTATCGACGAAAACCTCAGCAAGTATTGCAACGTCACCTCTGGAAAAGTCTATTACACCGTTATTGAGAACGAGCGAAACGGTGCCTATGCGGGTTCCACCATCCAGATGATTCCGCACATTACGAATATGATCAAGGAGAAAATCAGGCTCAACGCCACCACCAACCATCCGGATGTGGCGATTGTGGAAATCGGCGGTACGGTCGGCGACTACGAAAGTCTGCCTTTCCTGGAAGCCATCCGCCAATTTTCAGTGGAAGAGGGAGCCAACAACTGCATGTACATCCATGTCGCCCTCGTTCCTTGCATTTCACCGAGCAACGAGCTGAAAACCAAGCCCGCCCAGCACAGCGTGCGCGAGCTGCTCGGACTCGGCATCCAACCCGACATCCTGGTTTGCCGCTGCAACCGTCCGTTGGGCAAGGAAATCAAGGAGAAGCTTTCGCTCTTCTGCAATGTGAAATACGAAAACATCATTGAAAACCTGGACTATCCCTCTCTCTATGAGATTCCGCTCGCCCTTGAAGAGGAGGGGTTGGCCGAGCAGGTCCTCAAACGTCTGAACATCCACGCCCATGAAAAAGACCTCAGCGACTGGCAGGAGATGGTCAACAAGTCGAAATCGTTGACCACCAAAGTGAAAATCGGTCTGGTGGGCAAATACATCGAGTTGCAGGACGCCTACCTCAGCGTGGTGGAGTCGCTGAAACACGCTTCCATTTTCAATCATGCGGATTTGGAAATCAAATGGATTGATTCAGAGGAAATTACGGAAAAGAGTGCCGGCTCCATCCTGCGGGATGTGGATGGAATCATCATCCCCGGCGGATTCGGTAGCCGTGGCATCGAGGGCAAGATCAACGCCGCCCGTTATGCCCGTGAGAACAATATCCCTTACCTCGGACTTTGCCTCGGAATGCAGATCGCCATCATCGAGTTTGCGCGCAATGTGGCGGGCTTGCAGAATGCCAATAGTCGTGAAATCAACTCCTCTACGCCTTATCCAGTCATTGACTTCCTGCCTGGACAGAACGAGTACAGCATCCTAGGCGGCTCTTTGCGCTTGGGCAAGTATCCGTGCAAACTGCTGAAGGGAACGAAGGCCTACGAGGCTTACGGCCGCGATGAGATTGAGGAGCGCCACCGCCATCGCTATGAGTTCAACAACGAATATCGTGATGTTTTGCAGAAGTGTGGCATGGTGATTTGTGGCACTTCTCCCAATGGCAGCATTGTGGAAATGATTGAGTTGCCGAATCATCCATGGTTCGTCGCCTGTCAGTTCCATCCGGAGTTCAAGTCGCGTCCCAATCGTCCCCATCCTTTGTTCCTGAAGTTCATCGAGGCATCTATCAATAATAAAAAATAGTGGAAACGACAATAATAAAAAGAGACCGTTCTTTGGGACGGTCTCTTTTTTATTGCGGATAACGGCGCGTTATGTCCGTTGGGAAATTAGCAGATGACTACGTTTTTCTCCTTGATGATCTTGCGGAGGTTGATGAGGGCGTAGCGCATTCTGCCGAGGGCGGTATTGATGCTCACATTGGTGATTTCAGCGATGTCTTTGAAGCTGATGTCTTGGTAGATGCGCATTTCGAGGACTTCGCGTTGCTCTTCCGGCAGCAGTTTCACGAGCGAGGTGATTTCAGCGTAGATCTGTTCCGTAATCAGCTTTTGCTCGGCTGACGGGTCGCTGCCATTGATGAGGTCGAAAATATCAAAGTCGCCGTTGCCCTCAAAGACGGGCATGCGCTGTTGCTTGCGGAAATAGTCGATTTTCAGGTTGTTGGCAATGCGCATCACCCATTGGATGAACTTGCCTTCCTCTTTATAGTTGCCGGAGCGCAGCGTGTTGATGACCTTGATGAAGGTGTCTTGGAAGATGTCTTCCGCCAATTCACGATTTTTGACAGAAAGCATGATGTAGGAAAACACTTTCTTTTCGTGTCTTTGAATCAAAGTCTTTAAAGCGGATTCATCACCCTCCATATAACGAGCAATCAACTCATTATCGGTTAACGCTATCTTTTTCATAGGACTCTCCTTTCTTTTTTCAGTCAATAAATTTTAAAAAGATAGAATAATTGTCGATAGCGTTCCTCCTATAATTTTAATGGATGGTTGGTTCAAAAATGAAGTGCAAAAATAGACTTTTTTTTAATACGAAGTTTAAATTGCGTTAATTTTTTTTGAAAAATAATTTTGCGTGACCCGATTCTATCAAGTCCGTTAGTTGTCTCCCCAGATTTCTGCATCTATTTTTTGCACCTCTGCATCCTGCATCATGTAGGCGGGGATTTCGTGAGAGGTGAGCACCGCAATGTGGTACCCTTTGTGTTTCAGCATCTTGAGTTCCTGTTCTGTGGGTAAGAGCGCAAAGCAGGTCGAACCGGTATAGAATGTTGCATCCACCGTGTTGCAATGGAGGTTGCCCTCGCCATTCCCCCGAACATTGAAAACGACCGATTTTTCTGGAAGCTGCGACTTTATGCTGAGATATACTGCCTTGTTATGCACGCAGCTTTGACGTAGCTCATTTCCGGTATCGTTGTGGAAATGCCGATATAGAGAAAAATTAAATTGATACAAGGCAGCCAAAACAAAGAATGGTACCAGAATGGCATTTTTAACATGCTTATTATGAATCAATTTCTGCACCATCTGCTCTGCTTTCCACAATAATATGCCTAAACTCAAATAACCTGCGACGCAGGCACAGAAAGTGTAGGCCGGCATTTTGGTGGCGGCAATTGTGAAAAAGATGTAAACAAAGAGAACGCTGGTCAATAAAGTGATGCGCCGATTGTTCTTTTTTATTTCAAAAAGCAAGAGAAGGAATCCGCCAACGATGAGAAATAGATGCAAGCTTCTCTTACCCCCGAAAATGAGGTCTTTGTCTCTCGTTTGTACAAAATATTTGTCACCAATGTAGCGATAGGGCAGCGTCTTTATATAATATAGTGTATTATGATTCTGCTTTTCTACCGCCGTGGTCAGATGGAGGCGGTTGTAGTCTTGTTCGGCTTTCCATTCTTGTGGAAATGTTTTGGCACAATAAATTTGCCAGGGCAAAAAGACCGCCGCGGTGATGGCGACAGCTAAAGCGTAATGCCAAAGTTTCCACTCTTTCAGCCTAAATCGGTAAGTGGCAATCAGATACACGCCCCAAACGAGATATACGAGCAGTCCTGTGAGCCATTTGGTGAGTACGGCGCAACCGCTGAAAACAGCTGCTACCGCCATCCAGCCGATTTTTCGCCCGCTTCGGATGTACTCCATCCACGCCCAAATGGAAGCCGAAACATAAAAGGCAAAGCATACGTTGTTGTGGTCCACCAAACCGTGTCCCGAAACCAAATCCAGCAGAAACCAAGAGAAGGTGACGGATAGGGCGGCAAAATAGCCCAATTTCTCGTCCAACAGCATTTTCCCGATGCGATAAAGCATGGGAATCATCAGGGTGGCCATGATGACGGAAGGCAGGCGCAACGTGAACTCGGAAACACCGAAGAGCTTGAAACTCAGTGCAATCTGCCACAAGAAAAGCGGTTGTTTGTGCAGCCAAATGTGGGTGTACGACCAATCATTCGAGTTGATTTCCGCTAAGGGCAAATCCTTGAAGAGCATGGGGCGGAAGGGGTGTTCCATGCAGTTCTTGGCCACCAAAGCGTGGAAACGCTCATCCCAAGGATTGAGGAACGGGTCGGAGAGGGCGGCAAAGACGAAGAGCGCCAATCCGCTGATTGTCAGCAGACTAATTGCCCATTTTTGTTTTTGTTTAATGTAGAAAAAAAGTGATATGAGAAAAAACAAAAAACCGGCGATGAGCCACAAGTTCTGTTGTGTTTCAAAGCCGGAAAATGTGAAGAATTCTCTCATTTTATTGTTCGTTGGGCGTGTCCTTCTTTTCAGGTCGCATTTGCGGGAAGAAGAGCACATCCTGGATGGATGCGGAGTTGGTCATCATCATGGAGAGGCGGTCGATGCCGATGCCTAAACCGGCTGTTGGGGGCATGCCGAATTCGAGGGCGCGCAGGAAGTCCTCGTCCAAGACCATGGATTCGGTGTCGCCGCGTTTGCCCAGTTCCAGTTGCGCTTCGAAGCGTTGGCGTTGGTCAATCGGGTCGTTCAATTCAGAATATGCGTTGCAGATCTCCTTGCCGCCGCAGATGGATTCGAAACGTTCGGTCAGGCCGGCTTTGGAGCGGTGCTTCTTGGTGAGTGGCGACATCTCAATCGGGTAGTCGTAGATGTGGGTGGGTTGGATGAGTTTGGCTTCGCAGGTTTCGCCGAAAATCTCGTCGATGAGTTTGCCGCGTCCCATGGAGCTGTCAACCTCCACGCCCACTTTCTTGGCGAAGGCGGCCAATTCAGCTTCGTCCATATTGGAAATGTCGGTGCCGGTGAAGTGCTCGATGGCTTCGTACATGGAGTAGCGTTTCCACGGGCGTTTGAAGTCGATGATGTTCTCGCCGACCTGCACTTTGGTGGTGCCGTGGAGAGCAAGGGCGACGGTTTCCACCATCTCTTCCACAAGGTTCATCATCCATTCGTAGTCCTTGTAGGCCACGTAGAGTTCCATCTGGGTGAATTCCGGGTTGTGGAAGCGGTCCATGCCTTCGTTGCGGAAGTCCTTGGAGAACTCGTAAACGCCGTCGAAGCCGCCCACGATGAGGCGTTTGAGGTAGAGCTCGTCGGCGATGCGCAGGTAGAGCGTCATGTCGAGTTTGTTGTGGTGTGTCTTGAACGGACGGGCAGCGGCTCCGCCATACAGGGGTTGCAGGATCGGAGTCTCCACTTCAAGGTAGCCCTTCTCGTTCAAGAAGTTGCGCATGGTGTTGACCAGTTGCGTGCGCTTGATGAAGACGTCTTTCACCTGCGGGTTGACAATGAGGTCGAGGTAGCGTTGGCGGTAGCGTTGTTCGGGGTCGGTGAAGGCGTCGAAGGTCTTGCCGTTCTGCTCTTTGACAATGGGCAGGGGGCGGATGGACTTGCACAGCAGCACGAACTCGCGCACGTGGATGCTGATGGCACCGGTTTGGGTGATGAACACGAAACCGCGCACGCCGATGATGTCGCCGATGTCCAGTTTCTTGAAGACGGAGTTGTACATCGACTTGTCTTCGCCTGGGCAAATTTCGTCGCGTTTGGCGTAAATCTGGATTCTGCCGACGGCATCTTGAAGTTCATAGAAGGAGACGGCGCCCATAATGCGCTGGCTCATAATGCGGCCGGCCAAACAAACATCCTGAAAG
>ONXT01000213.1 GCA_900321845.1 uncultured Bacteroidales bacterium
AGTTTTTAGTTTATCATTTTTCATTTTTCATCTTTCATCTTTCATCTTTCATCTTTCATCATGGCCCTATTAATCAAAAACATCAAGAAATTAGTTCAGACCGAGGAGAAACCTATTCGCTGGCGTGCCGGCAAGGATATGCAGGATTTGCCTTGCATTGACGACGCATTTTTGCTGACGGTTGGAGATAAAATTGCCGATTATGGCAAAATGTCCGATTTCTCCGAGGATATGTTGAAGAATATCAAGGAGAAAGTGGAGATTGTGGATGCTTCTGGCAAGATGGTTTTCCCGGCCTTTTGCGACTCCCATTCCCACCTCGTTTATGCGGGAAGCCGTGAAATCGAGTACATCGACAAAATCAAAGGTTTGAGCTATGAGGAGATCGCCAAGAGGGGAGGGGGAATCCTGAACTCCTGCAAGCGGTTGCGTGCCGCCTCCGAGGATGAGCTCTTCGAGGATGCGTGGAAACGTCTGGAGGAGGTCGCCTCTTTCGGCACGGGGGCCATTGAAATCAAAAGTGGCTACGGACTGACTACCGAGGACGAGCTGAAGATGTTGCGCGTGATTCGGCGTCTGAAAGAGAAATCCCCGCTGACCATCAAGGCGAATTTCCTTGGGGCGCACGCCGTGCCCATGGAGTATATCGGTCGCCAAACCGAGTATGTGGATCTGATTATCAACGAGATGATTCCCATGGTGGCTTCCGAGGAGCTGGCCGACTACGTGGATGTGTTCTGCGACAAGGGCTTTTTCACGCCGGAAGATACCGAGCGCATCCTGATGCAGGGAATCAAGTACGGGCTTCGTCCGAAAATCCATGCCAACGAACTCGACTTCTCCGGCGGCATCCAGGTTGGGGTGAAGTACAACGCGCTGTCGGTTGACCACATCGAATATACCGGCGACGAGGAGATTGAAGCGCTGAAAGGTTCCGAGACGATGCCGACGATTCTGCCCGGTGCCGCCTTCTTCCTTGGGATGGTTTACGCTCCCGCACGCAAAATCATGGAAGCCGGTCTGCCGCTGGCCCTCGCCGGGGATTTCAACCCAGGTTCCTGTCCGTCGGGCAACATGCAGTTTGTGCTTTCCATGGGCTGCATCAAGTACAAGATGCTTCCCGAAGAGGCCATCAACGCCACCACCATCAACACCGCCTATGCCATGGGCGTGGAGGAGGAGCTGGGCACGATCACGAAGGGCAAAATCGCAAACTTCTTCATCACCAAGCCGATTTCAACCATCGAGTTCATGCCGTATGCTTTCGGCAGCAACAAGGTCGAAACGCTGTTTTTGAATGGTGTCAGATGTTAGGTCGGAGATCGGGACTTTGGTCGTTCAAAGCCCGTGTCGAAGTAGCTGGCAAAAAAAATTGAACAATAATGAGTTAGGGCGCTTTTTGTAACAAATTTTTTTGTACTTTTGCGCCCTCAAACCGCAAGGGGCTCTGTGGCTTGAATTTTGGTAGTAAACCCCATTGTTTCACACTTTTAACGATTCGAAGAGAATCACCAATTTTGCTTTATGGCAGAAGAAATTTTAAACAACACTGAAGAAATCAATCCTGAAAACCAACCCATGGAAGCTGCTCCCGCTGAAGAGGCTCCCGTAGCCGAGGCCGCTCCCGTTGCGGAAGAACCTGTAGCCGAAGCTGCTCCCGTAGCTGAGGAACCCGCAGCCGAAGCCTCCGAGCTTCCGGAAACGCCCAAGGCTCCGCGCAAGGCGCACGAAATCGAAAACGCCTACGCCGACATCATGGCCAACTTCGATTGGAATGATGTTGAAAAGAAAGGGAAATCATACAGTGATTCAGAAAAAAAGAACCTGGAAGACCTCTACACCAAGTCTTTCAAGTCCATTGACGAACAAGCTGTGATTATGGGAACCGTCGTTTCCATCAACTCTCGCGAAGTGGTAGTGAACATCGGCTTCAAATCCGACGGCGTCATCTCCGCTTCCGAACTTCGCTACAACACCAACCTCAAGATCGGTGACGAAGTTGAAGTTTACGTTGAAAACCAAGAAGATGCCAACGGCCAGCTCCAACTCTCCCACAAAAAAGCCCGTCTGCTCAAATCATGGCAGCGTGTTAACAAGGCTTACGAAGATGAAGAGATCATCACCGGTTATGTTAAATGCAAAACCAAAGGCGGTCTCATCGTTGACGTATTCGGCATCGAAGCCTTCCTTCCCGGCTCTCAAATCGACGTCAAGCCCATCCGCGACTATGATGTATTTGTTGACAAGACCATGGACTTCAAGGTTGTCAAAATCAACCAAGAATACAAGAACGTGGTCGTTTCTCACAAAGCCCTCATCGAAGACGAACTCGAAGCCCAAAAGGCTGAAATCATCGCCAAACTTGAAAAAGGTCAGGTACTCGAAGGTACGGTTAAGAACATCACCAACTATGGTGTATTCGTTGACCTCGGCGGCGTAGATGGTTTGATTCACATCACCGACCTCTCTTGGGGCAGAATCATCCATCCGGAAGAAATCGTCAAACTCGACCAGAAAATCAACGTGGTCATCCTTGATTTCGATGAAAACAAGAAACGTATCGCTCTCGGTCTCAAACAG
>ONXT01000099.1 GCA_900321845.1 uncultured Bacteroidales bacterium
ACCGCGTGGTGCGCGCCCGAATTTTGGGGTGTGTACATAAATGACAACGGCCACGATTAGCGTCGCCAAAATCGCCAGAATAATCAGAAGCACTTTCATCTTTTTATTCCTCATCTTCTAAGAAGTCAGATTACAGATTACGCGATGTCGAAACCGATACGTTCGATTTTCTCAATGTTGTCAATTTTGCGCAACTGCTCGATCAGCCCGTTGAGTGCCTTGACGTTTTCAATGTAGAGCATCACCTCGCCGGTGAATACGCCGTTTTTGGTGGCGATGTTGAGGGAGCGGATGTTGAGGTTGTGCTGGGAGGTTATGATGTCGATGATTTCCTTGATCATGCCGCGTTTGTCGAAGCCCTCCATGCGGATGCCGGAGAGGAAGGCGATATCCTGCTCTTTGCGCCATTTGGCCTTGATGATGCGGTTGCCGAATTTCGACATCTGTTCGATGGCTTCCGGACAGTTGGTGCGGTGAACTTCTATGATGTCGCTGGATTTCTGGAATCCCACCACTTGGTCGCCCGGGATGGGCTTGCAGCATTGCGCAATCACGTATTTGAAGTTGGAGGAGCTTTCGTCCAGCATGAAAATCTCGGGGTTCTTCTCCAGCTCTTCATCGATGAGGGATTCCAGCGAGCGTTCATTCCGGTCGGTCACGGCCTTCTGGAAGCTTTCCAAATCCTTGTTTTTCGTGTTGGAAAGGATGTGGGCGACTTTGCTCTTGGTGAGCTTTTTCTCGGCCACATAGTTCCAGAACTCGATGGGGGAGAGGATTTTTGTGGCGGACTGCACCTTGCCGATGTTTTGCGGGTTGAACTCCATGTGGAGTTCGTTGAAAATGTCTTTCAGGATTTTCATGCCCTCTTCGGAATACTTCTTCTGTTCCAGTTTGATGGCCTCCTTGATGCATTCGCGGGCGCGGGTGGTCTTTACGAAATCGAACCACTCGAATGTGGGCTTCTGGTTTTTGGAGGTGATGATTTCCACCTGATCGCCATTTTTCAAGACGTAGTTTCTCGGCACGATGTTGGAATTGACTTTTCCGCCCAAGCATTTGTTGCCGAGATTGGTGTGCAGGTCGTAGGCGAAGTCGAGCACGGTGGCGCCTGCCTTCAGCACGCGCATGTCGCCTTTGGGGGTGAAAACGTACACCTCCTTGAGGTCGAGGTTGAGTTTGAGTTCGTTCAGGAAATCGAGGGCGGAGCTGTCTTCGCTGGTGAGCACGGTGCGTATTTTCGCCAGCCAGTCCTCAACGCGGTTGTCGTATTCCTCGGGCGTGCGGCCTGCCTCCTTGTACTTGTAGTGGGCGGCCAAACCGCGTTCGGCGATTTCATCCATACGTTTGGAACGAATCTGCACCTCGATCCACTTGCCGCTGCGGCTCATAACGGTCGTGTGAAGTGCTTGATAGCCATTGGGTTTCGGATTCGTGAGGAAGTCGCGGACCCGGTCGGGCTTATTGTGTGGATAGATGTTGCTGACAATCCGATAGATGTCCCAGCAGCGCTTGATTTCGTCTTCCGGTTCCGCTTCAAAGACGAATCTTACAGCAAAAACATCGTAAACATCCTCGAAGTTGACCTTCTGCCGCTGCATTTTAGCAAAAATCGAACTGATGGATTTCGTTCTGCCAGAGACCTCCGCCTCAATATGCTCTGCCTCCAACTGCTGTTTGATGGGAACCACGAAGTCTTTAATCATTGTCTCACGCGTCTTCTCGGTGTCCTTCAACTTGTTGGCTATCAACCGGTAATTGATGGGGTCGGTGTAACTCATTGCATAATCTTCCAACTCGCTCTTGATTTTATACAAACCGAGCCGGTGGGCGATGGGTACGTAGAAGAACGAGGTTTCAGAGGAAATTTTCCACTGTTACTCAGTTGGCATTGATTCGAGGGTGCGCATGTTGTGCAGGCGGTCGGCGAGTTTGATGAGGATGACACGGATGTCTTCCGACATCGAGAGGAAAATTTTGCGGAAATTCTCCGCCTGAATGGACTCGTCGCTGCTGATGGCAAGGTTCTCGATCTTGGTCAGTCCATCGGTGATTCTCGCCACTTTGTCGCCGAACATGTCGCGGATGTCCTCCAGCGTATATTCGGTGTCCTCCACCACGTCGTGCAGCAAAGCACAAACCACAGAGGTGGTGCCGAGGTTGATTTCCTGCACCACGATTTTGGCCACTGCCAGCGGGTGGTAGATGTAGGGCTCGCCGCTCTTCCGTCGCATGTCTTTGTGAGCTTTCGCCGCAAGGGCCATCGCCTTGTGAATCTGTTCACGTTGCCTAGCGTTGGTCTTGTCGTACAAGAGCAGCAACAGCTCCTTATATTTCTTCAGTATGGTCTTTCTTTCTAATTCGGCGTTTGGAATGTAGATTTCCATTTTTATTAATTGTTTTTATGTCAGAGACGTATTTTTATTAATTGATTTTTATCGATTCTTTTTGTAATAATCGCACGCCTCCTTTATTCCGCAATTTTCGCAGTCGGGTTTGCGGGAGTGGCAGACGTAGCGGCCGTGCAGGATGAGCCAGTGGTGGGCTTTCGGGATGATGTCGTTGGGGAAGTGGGCGGTGAGTTGTTTTTCCACTTCAAACGGGGTGGTGGCGTTTTTGACAAGGCCGATGCGGTTGGCGACGCGGAAAACATGCGTATCGACGGCCATGGCGGGTTGGTCGTACACGATGGCGAGGATGACGTTGGCGGTTTTGCGCCCTACACCCGGTAGGCGCGTCAGCTCCTCCATCGTGTCCGGCACCTGTCCGTTGAAGTCCGACACTAACATCTTGGCCAGTCCGCTCAGGTGCTTGGCTTTGTTGTTAGGGTAGGAGACCGATTTGATAAGCTCTTGAATCTCAGACACCTCTGCTTTCGCCATTGCTTCCGGTGTTGGGAATTGGGCGAACAGCCCTTTGGTGACGATGTTCACCCGCTTGTCGGTACACTGGGCCGACAGCACTACGGCCACGATGAGCTCGAAGCTGTTGCGGAACTCTAATTCCGAAGCGGCATCAGGATTGTGCTCGGCGAAGTACTGGATCAGGAAGTCGTATTTCTGTTTGAGGGTCATGGTTCTGTTATTCATTCTAACCGCGAATTACGCAGATTTTATATTTTTTATTCTGGAAGTGGCGGGGTTGGTGGATGTTTTGTTTTGTCATTTGTTTTATCATTCTGACCGCGAATTACGCAGATTGACGCGGATTTTTTTCTTTTGATTTATTCGCGAAATTGAAATAATTCGCGGTTATTTCAGCCACACCTGAAATTTCGAGTATTGGCAAATCTTTCGTATCGCAAAGATGTTTCACCAAAATTTAAAAGAATACCAAGACGTTTTTTAGTGACTTTCAGATAATTGAGAAGTTGCGCTCTGTGTGCAGGGCTTAGTTCAGATACGGCTTTAATTTCCAGAATAATGTCTTCGTAGCAAATGAAATCTGCGAAAAATTTCTTGTCCAAAAGAACACCTTTGTAGTAAACGTCAAGTTGTTTTTCTCTTTCATAGGGAATGTGAAGGCTCTGTAGTTCCAGTGCAAGGGCTTCTTGGTAAACACTTTCTAGAAAACCGCATCCTAATTCTTTGTGGACTTCCATGGCAGCACCAATGATTCGATACGATTTGTCCCTGTGGACGATTCGAGTTTCAATAATTTCTTTCATAATAGTTAGTTTTTGAGATGGTTAGATTTCGTAGAGATGGCGAGAAGTCCGATGAAGGTGAGCAGGCCGTTGACAATCAGCAGCTCAAAGCCGAATTTGTAGCCCCACAGCAGTTGTTCCGAGAAGCGGTTGAGCAGCAGGCAGAGAATAGGGGAGAGGAGGGCGATGAGCGGGATGAATTTCGGGAATTTGATTTGGCGTTTGGTGTAAATGCTGAACACAAACATGCCAAGGATGGGGCCGTAAGTGTAACTTGCCACATTGAAGATGATTGTAATCAATGAGTTGTTGTGATGCTTGGAGAAGATGACGATGGTGATGAGGAAGGCGGCGGCTACCAGGACGTGAATCAGTCGGCGGATGCGGATTTTCTTGTTCTCATCGTTGGAGAGTTTGTCGAGATGGATGAGGTCGTAGCAGATGGAGGTGGTGAGGGCGGTGAGCGTGCCATCGGCGCTGGAGTAGCCTGCGGAAATCAGTCCGACGACGAATACGATGGCGGTGAGCGGACCTAAGGAGCGGAACACGATTTCGGGATAGATGCGGTCGGTCTGGTGGTCCTGGATGAATCCGCTGAGGTCGATGCCTTGGTTCTGGGCGTAAACCAACAGCATCCCGCCAAGCAGCAGGAAGAGCGCGTTCACGAAGACGAGGATGCCGGAGAAGGTCAGCATATTGCGTTGCGCGTCCTTCAAGTTCCTGCAAGTCAGGTTCTTCTGCATCATATCCTGGTCAAGGCCGGTCATGACGATGGTGATAAACATGCCGCTGATGATCTGTTTCAGGAAGTAGTTGGGTCTGTGCCAGTCGGTTTCGAAGACTTTGGTGTAGCCGGCATCCTTCATTTGGGCGAAGGCATCGCTTAGAGAGATGTTTAATTTGTTGAAAATAATGGCAATAGTGAGGATAAGGGCGGCGAGCATGAATGTGGTTTGCAGGGTGTCGGTCCACACGACGGTTTTGATGCCGCCGCGGTATGTGTAGAGAAGGATGATGATAATCATCACGAGGGAAGTGAGCCAGATAGGGATGTTCCAAGCATCGAAGACGAAAATCTGCAACACATAGATTACCAAGTACATACGAAGTGCGGAGCCGAGCAGACGGGAGAGAATGAAGAAGACAGCGCCGGTTTTGTGTGCCTCGTTGCCCATGCGCCCGTCCAGCACCTCATAGACGGAGGTGACGTTGAGTTTGTAGTAAAGAGGCAGCAGCACGTAGGCGATGGCGATGTAGCCGAGGATGTAGCCGAGCACGATGCCGAAGTATGTGAACTGGATATTGGCGACATCACCCGGCACCGACATGAAGGTGACACCGGAGAGGGAGGCCCCAATCATCCCGTAGGCCACTACGAACCACGGCGATTTGCGGTTCCCCGTGAAGTATGTCGCGTTGTTGGCTTTGCGCGATGTGAACCACATGATCACGAAAAGCAACAGGGTGTAGAGTGCAAAGAAAACAAGTATCAGTTTCGGGTTGACCATTTTCTCTCGGTTGGTAATTTGGCTGCAAAGATACCCATAATTTTGGGATTCAGTCGGTAAAGCTCCGAAATTTTATACACAATTTGCTGTGATTAATAGGGACGGGGAGCTCGAAAACAACATTTTCAATCAAATAAGTCTTTGCATATCAGTGGAATATCTTTTTTTTAGAAAAAAAACACGAAAGGTGTTGTATGAATCAAAAAAAACGTATTTTTGCAGCCTCAAATGTGAGGGACGTTATTTGACATCAATAAACGCAAAATACAAGCCGATATAGCTCAGTTGGTAGAGCAGCTGATTTGTAATCAGCCGGTCGGCGGTTCGAGTCCGTCTATCGGCTCGTTTGTATTTAAAGGGAGAGTCGCATAGTGGCAATTGCAACAGACTGTAAATCTGTCCTCTTCGGAGTTCGGTGGTTCGAGTCCACCCTCTCCCACTCATTTGCGCGGAAGTAGCTCATTTGGCAGAGCGACAGCCTTCCAAGCTGTAGGTAGCGGGTTCGAGACCCGTCTTCCGCTCTCTTCC
Source organism: uncultured Bacteroidales bacterium (assembly GCA_900321845.1). Classification (GTDB taxonomy): domain Bacteria; phylum Bacteroidota; class Bacteroidia; order Bacteroidales; family WCHB1-69; genus UBA1756. Next base: position 5,680 of record ONXT01000099.1, read on the forward strand.
GTCACACAATAACCCGCACACAAGCGGGTTTTTTTGTTGTAGCCTGTTTGCGTGAATATCAACATCGGTGAAGCCGACATCGTGAATGATGGCCAGCAGCCCCAAACACCTCTTTACCTGATGAGTCCTCCGCCTACCACGCATTCGTCCTGGTAGAAGACCACCGATTGGCCGGGAGTGACACCCCATACCGGCTCCGCAAAGTGCAGCACCGCCTCGTCGCCCTCGATTTCAATGCGGGCGGATGTGGCCGGACTTTTATAGCGGATGCGCGCCATGATTTCAGGGTTTTGCCTCAGCATTTCCGCATCCGTAAAACGGCATTCGGAGGCGCGCAATGTGGTGCTTAATAGGTCGTCGCGGTCGCCGAGAGTGACTGTGTTCGCCGCTGGGTCAATTTGGGTGACATACTTCGGCACGCCGA
>ONXT01000119.1 GCA_900321845.1 uncultured Bacteroidales bacterium
CGCAGCTCTTGTTGTTCATGTTCTTTGCGGCTGCAGCATAGTCGCCAGCCTTGATGTCGTTCATCGCCTTGTTGTAATTTTGGTCAACGGGGTTGACGCTGGCTTTGGAAGAGGCTTCGAAATCCTGCATAGCGGCATCTTGGTCGCCTTGGAGGAATTCGCAGATGGCTTTGTTGTTCAGGATGATGCCGTTGTTCGGGGAGATGGCGTCGGCTTTTTGGAGGTTCTTCATTGCATTGTCGAGGTTGGATGCGTTGCCGTCAGCAAGATAGTCGTTGATTTGGAGGATGGCGAGGTTGTTGTAGGCGCGCCAGTCGTTTTCGTCTTTTTCAATGGTGGTGGTGTACATTTCCTCTTTCTTGTTCAAATCCTGTTCCATTGAGGCGGCATACAGTTTCTCATTCGTGGAGAGCGTGTCGGGATTGCTCTTCATCAATTCGGAGATTTGCTGGTCGTTGAAAGTGTTTTTGTTGCAGACCAAGGAGATTTCAGCGCGACGGAGCGGAGGCAGGATGATGTCAACGAGTTCGTTGTAGATGTCCGTCATCTCTCTGATTTTTTGTTCCTTTTCCGCTTCGGTGGCTTGAGAGTTCACAACATTGAGGATTTGGTTCTTCTCAGCGATTTTGGAAGCAGCGACATCTCTCTTGAAGCCTTCCCAGTCTTCACCTTCGTGGGTTACTTCAAAGGTGAGTTCGGGAGCGTTCTTTTTAACATCCTTGTATTTCAGTTTGTTGTCTTTGGCATATTGTTTCAGATACTTGTCGTATTGGTCGTTGAACCATTTTTTGCCCTGTTCCGAACGTTTGTCGGAAAGACCTTGGTTCAAAGACTCCTCACCTTCGGGGGAAGCCCAGCCTGCAATGACGACTTTGTCGATTTTGCGGCCTTGTTTCAAGAATTCTCCGAATTGCTTGACGGCATCTTTCGCTTTGTCGGATTTGTTGAGTTTCAGATTCATGTTGATATCAGACTTGTTGAGGTCGAAATAGAGGACTTCGGTCTGGGTGATGAATTCTGGTTTATAGTTATGGGCGGCATAGAGGAGGTTGGTACCGTTGCCGGCTTTTTCTGACAATTTGGGGTAAATGTTCATCAGAGCGGCGGAGTTGCTGATGCCTTCGCACAGAACTCTGTCGGGTTTGGGATCCGCGCTTTTCTTTTTCTTGGCCACATGGGTAACTGCAATGAGATTGGCTTCATCGTAGCCGTCTTTGTACTCAAAAGAGCCGGAGCCGGAGAAAGTACCGCCTGTTTTGTAAGGGATCTTCGTGCCGGTGGCTTTTGCCTTTTCACCTTGCAACTCGATGGGTTTGAGGGCGATGGTCTGGCCTTGGTACTCAATGGTCGGGGTTACCGTCATGGTAGCCTTTTTCTTCATGTATTTCGGAGGAATGGTGCCCTGAACCTGATAGGCCACCTGTCCGCCTTTGTTTTCAAGGTTTTCGTCGGCTAATTTAACGGTTACTTCCGGATAACGAGACACCATCTTCTTAATGCCGCATCCTACTACCAAAAGTCCTAAAAAACTTGCTAAAAGAATGATTTTGAAACTTCTCATATTGCTGATTTTTTTGTGATTAGTCTTTAATTATTATTTCATAAAACAGTTTGCAAAAGTACAAAAAAAACGGAAATATCCCTTTGTGTTTTGTAAAATATTTCGGAATTGTTCCTTTGCGTCTGGTAATAAACGAAGCAATGGGGATGATTCTATTTGATTGCTAATGCAATAGTGTGGCTCTTTATCCTTTTTCGCGTTCCAGAGGAACGCACTCCCAGTAACCCCAGACAAGCGAAAGCGCAGTCTGTGGTAGGGCACCGCTCGCGAAAAAAGCGTGCCAAAGACACGCTACAAATGGATAGGATGATGGGTAGCGTGCCGTGCATTACCCGATGTCACGGCTCCCCACACCCCACTTCCCCGTTGCAGCTTTAATTCTCGGAAGCAGATGCCATTTTTTTTGTAATTTTGCCGCCCGAAATTCAACGGTTATGGAAGAAAACGAAGGAATTATTGAAGAAAAAGACGAACTTTACGAGCATTTCCGCTTCACCGTCGATCCCGGTACGGAACTGATTCGGATGGACAAGTACTTGATGAACATGCTGGCGAACACCTCGCGCAACCGCATCCAGCAAGCGGCGAAAGCCGACTGCATCCTCGTGAACGGCAAGCCGCAGAAGCAGAACTATCGCGTTCACCCCCGCGATGTCATCTCCATTCTTCTTCCCAACCCGCCCCGCGAAATCGAAATCATCGCCGAAGACATCCCGCTCGACATCCCCTACGAGGACGATGACCTCATCATCATCAACAAACCCGCCGGCCTCGTGGTGCATCCCGCCTACGGGAATTACACCGGCACGCTCGTCAATGCGCTGACCTATCACTTTCAGAATCAGAAGGATAAGCATGGAAACCCCGTCCGCCCGCTGCTGGTGCATCGCATCGACAAGAACACTTCGGGCATCATGATTGTGGCGAAGTCGGAGGAGGCACAGGCCAAACTCGCCGCCGATTTCTTCACCCACACTATCGACCGCAAGTACAATGCGCTGGTGTGGGGCGACTTCAAAGAGGACGAGGGCACCATTGAGGGCAATGTGGGGCGCAACCCCAAAGACCGGATGGTGATGACCGTTTTCCCCGACGGGGAGCAGGGCAAGCGCGCTGTAACCCATTACCGCGTCATTGAGCGTTTCGGCTACGTCACCCTCGTGGAGTGCCAACTGGAGACGGGACGCACCCACCAGATTCGCGTCCACATGAAGTACGCAGGTCACCCCCTTTTCAACGATGAAACCTACGGCGGCGACCAGATTATCAAGGGGACGACCTTCACCAAGTACAAACAGTTCATCAACAACTGCTTCAAACTCATGCCGCGCCAGGGCCTCCATGCCAAGTCGCTCGGTTTCACACACCCCGTCACAGGCGAATACATGCTCTTCGACTCCGAACTGCCCGCCGACCTGAGCGCCGTGCTCGACAAGTGGCGCAATTACGCCAAACACAAGGAGTACGAGGATCCCGACGAGCTGGAAACCACCCAAAATACGGACATATTTCAATAATAATCAAATGAAACTTTCTCTGCTTGGCACTTTACTGCTCTTCGCTCTGCTGCTTTTCCCCAGCCCAGACGCACATGCCGACACCATTCGGCAAATGCAGTATAACCTGTTGTATTATACTGACAACGGTGTGGAGGAGTGCAATTCCGAAACCAACAACCTGGACAGCAAGGATGCCGCCTTGAAGAAAATTATCAAAGAGGTGAGGCCGGATATATTGACAGTCAATGAGATAGGGAGAGAGTCCTATTATGCCGACCGCATTTTGTACAATGTGCTCAATACCGATGGCGTAGATTATTACGGCTACTTGCCAGTGGTGACCAATCCGAACAGTTTTTACACGACCACGAACCGTGTTTTTTACGATACGCGGAAGCTGGCGCTGAAGAGCAGTTTCTATGTCGCCACTTCACCCACCTACACCAACGGTTACCGTATGTACTACCGCTCGCAGGGGCTGGCGCAGGGCGATACGGTGTTCATCACCTTCATCGTGGCGCACCTCAAGGCGGGCAGCGATGAGTCCAACGTAGCCACGCGCCAAACACAGGTGCAAGCCGTGATGAACAAACTGCAAAGTCTGGGGCGCGCCGATAACTACGTTTTCAGCGGCGACCTCAACCTCTACGGTGCCTCCGAACCCGCCTACCAGACACTTGTCCACAACTCCAACGCGATGATCTGCTTCCGCGACCC
>ONXT01000020.1 GCA_900321845.1 uncultured Bacteroidales bacterium
ATGGTTTCGTTCTCTTTTTCAAATACGACCAGCTCGCCGGACTGTGCGTTCTGGAGACCATATACGCGAGCGATGCCATCGCCCACCAGCAAAATGGTTCCCACTTCCGCCAAATCGGCCTTGGAGTCGTAGCTTTGTAACTGTTGACGTAAAATCGCAGTTACTTCAGATGGTTTGATTTCTGCCATTTTCTATAATTTTATTATTTTTAGATTCTAAAAGTTTGCCTGATAAATATTGTGCGAGAATTCGGTGCGCAACTTGTTGATTCTTCCGATGATGCTTGCATCGAAAAGGTAGTCGTCAACGCGGACCACCAGTCCACCGATGATTTTCGGGTTCACTACTTCGTGAAGGATGATGGTCGATTTCGTCTGTTCCTCAAGTATTGCCTTGATCTGGCTGAGCAGTTCTGGTTCCAGTTTTACGGCAGTGGTAAGGGTTGCGGACTTGATATGATGGTTAGTATAATAACATTGTACGAAATTGTCAAAGATGTCCATCAGGGCGGGTTCGCGTTTTTTGGTAATGATGAGTTTGAGGAAACCCATGGAGATGGCTGAGATTTTGCCGTTGAAAAGGGCTTCAAAGATAGCGTCCTTCTTGTCTGCGGGCATAATCGGGCTTTCAATGACCACACGCAGTTCGCGGTTTTCCATGAACACCTCGTTCAGAAGGAGGATATCGTGATAGACCTCCTCTTCCCTATTCTGTTCCAGGGCGAAATCGTGAAGAGCTTTGGCATAACGACCTGATAACTTGGATTTTTTCATCTACTTAAATGTAATTAGTTGATATTAATGTCTTTAACCCACTTGGAGACCAATTCTTCCTGTTTTGACTTGTCGGAAAGCTCTTCAGTCAATACCTTTTCAGCGATTTCGATTGACATTTGGGCGATTTCGTTTTTGATGTCGGTAATGGCCTTCATTTTTTCGAAATGGATGGCCTGTTTGGCATCTTCGATGATGCGCCGGGCTTCATCGTCGGCCTTAACCTTGGCTTCGTCGTACATCTTTTCGCTCATTTTGCGGGCTTCGGCGAGGATGGCATCGCGTTCTTCCTTGGCTTTGACAAGCAAGGCCTCATGTTCCGACTTGAGGTTCTTCATTTCCTCACGGGCCTTGTCGGCAGCCGAGAGCTGTTCGGCGATTTTCTTTTCGCGGTCGTTGATGGCCTTTACGATGACCGGCCAGGCGAACTTGGCAAGGATGAAGAAGAGAATGCCGAAACCGATCAGCATCCAGAATAGCAATCCGAATGAAGGTGTAATCAAATTCATAGCTACTTATTTAGTTTATGTTCATAATTTGCCTATAATAAAATGCGGCGGCAAATATACACAATTATTCGTTGTGTTGAGCCATATCCTGAAATTTTTTCTATTTGGTGAATACGATTTGAAATGAAGGGGATGATGGCATCGTGGAAAAAGAAAAAGGCGACATAATCTGTCGCCTTTGTTAAGTAGCGGGGGCAAGACTCGAACTTGCGACCTCCGGGTTATGAGCCCGACGAGCTACCACTGCTCTACCCCGCTAAATCGGATGTGCAAAAGTACATCTTTTTCAAAAAATACCATGCCGTTTCCACAATTTATTTCTTAAAAAATCAAAATTTATTTATTTCGTTGATTTTCAATAATTTATATACTTTAATAATTCAGCTCAACCCGATCAAAGCGTGGTAAAGAACAAATGCCGTCTAAAAAAATCGACAAAAACATGGAAAACAAATACTGAATTTAGGAAAAACGTGTAAATTTGCAACGATAATTGCTTTCGTTCTTAACTCTTATTAATAAGTCGAAAGTGCTTTGTATTAACCAATTAAAATACTAAATGGAAATGGATCCTTGGGCAAGAACGCACTTCTGGAGAAAAAGCATCATCGTTCTGGCTTGCTTGCTGCTGCTTGTTTCATGCAGAAAAAAGGACAAAGGCACGGATGCATACGGCGTTTTTGAAGCGACTGAAATCATAGTCTCATCTGAGAACAACGGGAAATTGTTGGAATTTTCTGCCGAAGAAGGCAAGACCTATCAGCAGGGGGATGTGCTCGGACACATCGATTCCACCCAATTGTGCCTGCAAATCAGACAGTTGGAGTCATCCATTCGGGCAACCTTAGCCAGCCGACCAGACATTCCTTCGCAGTTGAACACCTTGGAAGCGAAACTGCAGACCCTTCAGCGCGAGCGAAACCGCGTGGATGCGCTCGTAAAAGCCAACGCTGCCTCCACCAAACAACTGGACGACGTGAATGCCGAAATCGACATCACCAAAAGCCAGATTGCCGCCACTAAGTCAACGTTGAACACGCAATCGGCAGCCATCTTGGAAAACGTTGAAGCCATGCGTTTCCAACTTCTCCAACTCCAAAATGCCGTTGACAAATGCACGATTCACGCCCCCATCACAGGAACCATCCTCCAAAAGTACATCGAGCCCAATGAGCTGGCCTTCCAAGGGAAGCCTCTGTTCAAGATTGCCGACATCACCAATATGACCATCAAGGTTTATGTTACGGAAGACATGCTTTCTTCCATCAAATTGGGGCAAGATGCTGATATTCACTTGGATGCGAAGGGCGGACAGAAGACGATCAAAGGCACTGTCCGCTGGATTTCCGCAAAGGCGGAGTTCACCCCCAAGATGATTCAAACCAAGAAAGAGCGGGTGAATATGGTTTATGCGGTCAAAATCGGCTTTAAGAACGACGGAAGCGCGAAAATCGGCATGCCGGGCGACGTCAAATTCAAAAATTAGCGATGTCCGTTATCCGAGTTGAGAATTTGAGTAAATCATACGGCAAAGTCAAAGCCCTTCGCCAAGTGGGTTTTGAGGTTGCCGAGGGGGAGATTTTCGGTGTGGTCGGTCCCGACGGCGCGGGCAAATCCACCCTTTTCAACATCCTGACTACGCTGCTTCTGCCGGATACCGGCAACGCCTACGTCTTCGACAAGGATATCCGCAAGGATTACCTCGAAATTCGCAAGCACATCGGATACCTTCCGGGCACCTTCTCACTCTATCCGGACTTAACGGTCGAGGAGAATCTCATCTTTTTCGCCACCATGTACCAGAGCTCAATACGCGACAACATGGTGCTCATCAAGCCCATCTGGAAGCAGCTGCTTCCTTTCAAAAAACGTTTCGCAGGGAAACTATCGGGCGGCATGAAACAAAAGCTGGCACTTTGCTGCGCGCTCATCCACAAGCCCTCCCTCCTCTTCCTCGATGAGCCGACTACCGGCGTGGATCCCGTGTCTCGCAAAGAATTTTGGGAAATACTACGCTCCATTAAAAACCAAGGGATTACCGTTGTTGTCTCCACTCCTTACATGGACGAGGCCACCCTGTGCGACAGAATCGCCCTTCTTCAAGAGGGCGCCTTCATCAAGATGGACAGCCCCGCCAACATCATCAATGGCTTCCAAGGGAATCTCGTCACCTTGCAGACCGAGGACATTTTCAGCCTGCTGAATTTGATGCAGCATTGCGGCTTGAACTGCACTTTCTATCCCTACGGGGAACATCTGCATGTCATTTTCTATGATTCCTTGGAAACTGCGCTTCCAAAATTTGAAGTATTCCTTCAAGAAAACAACGTAACCTATCAGGATATCAGACAGATAGATCCAAATATAGAGGATTGCTTTATCAGCATTGTTGAGAAAGGAGGAGATGCATCGCGATGAAAATCAGGATTCCATTCATTTCTCAACGTTCGCATCAGGAATCGCCCTACTCGATTGAAGTGCAAGAGCTGACAAAGTGCTTCGGCAACTTTACGGCGGTGAATCACATCAATTTCAATGTGAGAAAAGGCGAGATCTTCGGCTTTTTGGGGGCGAACGGCGCTGGCAAAACCACGGCCATCCGCATGCTTTGCAGTCTGCTCCAACCCACGTCGGGCAGTGCGCGCATCGCCGGCTACGACCTTACCACGCAGCCTAAACTGATTAAAAAACACATCGGTTACATGAGCCAGAAGTTCTCACTGTATGACGACCTCACCATCTATGAGAACATGCAGTTTTTTGGCACAATCTACGGGATTCCGAGAAGGGAGCTGAAGGACCGGATTTACGCCAGTCTGGAGCAGTTGAACTTGCAGGACAAGTCCAATGCGCTGGTATATTCCATTCCCTTAGGATGGAAGCAGAAGCTGGCATTTTCCACCGCCATGCTCCATCGGCCGGAAATCGTATTTCTGGACGAACCGACCAGCGGCGTGGACCCGATTGTGCGCCGTGAGTTCTGGAATCTCATCTACGAAGCCGCTTCGCAAGGTGTAACCATCTTTGTGACAACGCATTACATGGATGAAGCCGAGTATTGCGGACGCGTTTCCATCATGTCGAACGGTCAATTGAAACTCATCGGCACACCAACCGAACTCAAGGAGGAAATGGGCGTGAACACCATTGAGGAGGTATTTGTCAAATTCGTTGAAAGGTAGTGTATGAAAGAGTTACGGCAGATCTTGAAGAAGGAGTTCACCCACATTTTGCGGGACAAAATCACGCTGTTTTTGGTGCTGTCTATCCCGATTATG
>ONXT01000001.1 GCA_900321845.1 uncultured Bacteroidales bacterium
AAAAGATGAGGAGATGTGAGACTTTATAGTAGCCTTGTGTTTGTCAATGGATATCGTCTTTTACCAAAAACATTTATTACGAATAATATGAAACTTATCGGAAACCATATATCCATTGAAAAATGCTGTCTTGATTTTTCTACCACGTTCTTGTATAAATAGGTATAGGATATATTAAAGAATCTTTTGAAGACTACTTTGAACGTTTAGCGGATTTTTCGTTTTATGTTGTTTTCTAAAAAATATTATTCATGGAGGAACACTGATGGGGTGCGGGGGAAAGCAAATTGCGAGGATGCCCACCATTCCGCCGGCCGCGTCAAACGATCAAATCCTTCAGTTTGATTTTCGGTACGAAGTGGATGCCGTTCTTGCGGTAGTAGGCCTTGCTTTCGCCTTCGGAGATGGGGGTGAGGCGGATGAGCTCGTTGCCCTTGCCGATGGCGAGGATGAGTAAAGGTTCGTAGGGAAGTTGGAATAACTCGCTGATTTTCTGTTTGTTGAATGCCCCGATGATGATGCCGTTCAGGTTCATCTCCACGGCTTTCAACAGCATGCTTTGCGCGGAGATGCCGAGGTCGATGTCCACCATTTTCGTTTCGGGTACGGTGGCGCAGACGATGATGAACGCCTTCGGTTCGCTGCCGGGGAAGGGGAGGTGCAGTTCGGGCAGCATCCCGCCCAATTTGATATTCTCCATGACCTCGGTCGCCTCGTCTTCTCTTGTGATTAATTTGAAGCGGAGAACCTGCTGGTTTTTGGCAGAGGGAATCTTGGTGTTGACCTCCACAATGCGCTCCAGCATCTCGCGGGTAACTACCGTTTGCGGGTCGTAGCCGCGGTAACTCCTGTTCTTTTCCAAAAGCGTATCCACCGAAATGCGTTTTACCACCACTTTCCGTTTGTCGTGAATCTCATTGAATTTGTTTTCTAAATATCCGTCTGCCATCTGTAATAATTGATTTTAACTTAAAAAAATGCGTGCAAAAGTACGGAAAATTATTGTTTCGGGAGTGATGGGTGAACTTGCGACAAGTCAATGGGACTCTGAAAGTCGAAGTCGGTGCCAAAGTCGCAAAAAAATAGTACTTTTGCGGCCAAAAATTAAAAGATGATCACATATATCAAAGGTAGGCTGATTGAGAAAAATCCCGCATACGTAGTGTTGGAAACTGCGGGCGGCGTGGGTTATTACATCCATATTTCATTGAATACTTTTTCACAACTGAAGGATGAGGGCGAGGTGAAGATACTGACGCATTTCGTTGTGAAAGAGGATTCGCAGACGCTGTACGGCTTTTTCGACGAAGCGGAGCGCACGCTTTTCCGGATGCTGATTTCGGTGAATGGCATCGGTCCCAATACGGCCTGCGTGATTCTTTCCGCACTCAGCGTGCAGGATGTGGTGAATGCCATTTCCAGCGAGGATGTCCGTACCATTCAGTCGGTTAAGGGAATCGGTGCGAAAACAGCCCAGCGCGTCATCATCGACCTGAAGGACAAAATCGCCAAAGCCTCCTTCCAAATATCAGATAATTTTTCTGCTGTTGGCAATAATAATAAAATAGAAGCGTTATCTGCATTGATTGCTTTGGGCTTCGCAAAAGCTCCCGCCGATAAGGTTCTGGATAGGATTTTGAAGGAGGAAGGAATCGACCTCTCGGTGGAAGATTTAATTAAGAAAGCACTCAAGTTATTGTAAATCAACCAACTAATTGAACAGACTAAAACGTGACAACCCGAACAAACGCGCATAGATATATTATCGCTTTTATTGTCGTCGCTGCCCTTTACTCTTTGGTGTTCGCCATTCCGGCGCCAAAGTCGGAGGGCTCTTATCGTGACTCGGAGCAGCCTGAAACCGTCGCCTCCGAACCCACTTCCACGCCGGACATCCAACCGGTTTTTCGTCCCAAACATGAATTCCCCATTGGCGATTTGACGAAGGATAGTACCTCTTTAATCGCACAACTACTTGATACAACGAGCGTTCGCTCTTTTGAGGAATCTTCTTCCGAAGTACTTTCCCCGCTCACCCCTCCGGATACCAACCCGCGTTCCCCCGTCCCCAATTACGACAACAATCCGCTGGATGAGGACCAGTTTTACAGCCCGTTCCACCTCAACACACCGCCTTCTTTCCATACAGAAATCGTATATGATTCATTGACAAATACTTACAAGTTTCAGAACATGATTGGCAATGTGCCGTTCGGCCCTGCCTCTTCCATGTCGGTGGATGAATATATCGATTATGATTTAAGGAATTCCGTCAATGACTACTGGCGCGACCGTGGTGCTTCCTATACTTCCCACGGCAACCGGCGCGGCGGGGGATTGATACCCCAAATCCATGTCGGCGGCGACATCTTCGAGAGCATCTTCGGCAGCAATACCATCGATATCCGCCCTTCCGGCAATGTGGAACTGATTTTCGGTGTGCTGCACAACCGTCACGACAACCCGTCGCTGCCTGTCAAGCAGAGGAAAGTCACCCAGTTCAATTTTGACGAGAATATCCAGTTGAACGCCCTTGCCAAAATCGGCGACAAGATCGAATTCAACCTCAATTACAACACAGAGGCCATGTTCGATTTTGAAAACGAGATGAAGCTGAAATTCGAGGGCAAGGAGGATGACATCTTGCAACTGATTGAGTTCGGTAATGTTACGCTGCCTCTGAACAGCACGTTGATTACCGGTAGTCAGAGCCTGTTCGGCGTGAAGACGCAACTCAAGTTCGGTAAATTGATGGTGACCGCCGTCGCTTCCGAGCAAAAGTCTGAAACAGAAACCATTACGGTGACCGGCGGTGCCCAGACCAACGAATTCTATTTCAAGGCCGACGAGTACGAAGAGAACCGCCACTACTTCCTCGGTCAGTTCTTCCGCGACCATTACAACCAATACCTGTCCACGCTTCCGTTGGTGAGTTCGCCCATCGTCATTACGAAGATTGAAGTCTGGCGCACCACCATCGGCTCTGCTACGCAAGACAATCGTAACATCGTGGCTTTCACTGATTTGGGTGAGGGAAATCCGCAGTTTTCCGGTTTCTCCCCGACAGGCATGTACCAATATCCCTGCGATTCCATCAACAACCTGACGATGGTTTTGGATACCTCTCTCTATCGTGATTTAGGCGTTGTGAACAACAATTTCCGTTCGCGCGGTCTGACTTCCGGCGTTGATTATGAGAAGATTGAGAGTGCCCGTCTGCTTTCGCCCTCCGAATACACCGTCAATACCCAACTCGGCTTCATCTCTCTGAATACGGCACTCACCTCCGATCAGGTGCTGGCCGTCGCTTTCCAATATACCATCATCGGCGATAACCACGTCTATCAGGTCGGCGAATTTTCCAATCAGGTCAGCGCCCCCAACTGCTTGCGCGTCAAGTTGCTGAAGAGCACCTCGTTGGATACCAAATCGCCTTTGTGGGACTTGATGATGAAGAACGTTTACAGTCTGAATGCCTATCAGGTTTCCAAAGATGACTTCCGTTTGAACATCCTCTACACCGGCGATGACGAAGGCGTTGCCAACGGCTTCTTCAACACGGGTAACGAAAAGGGCATCGCATTGATCAAGTTGATGGGGCTGGATAGATTGAACCAGCAGCAGGACCCTGTTCCGGATGGTATTTTCGACTTCATCGACAATGCGGCCACGCAGGGAGGTACCATTAACGCCAACAATGGTAAGATTTATTTCCCCACCGTTGAACCTTTCGGCAAGGACCTGCGCGCCGTACTGACCGACCCCGCCGCTGCCGAACGCTATGCCTTCGATACACTGTACCGCACTACACGTACGCTGGCGCAGCAATATACCGCCAAGAACAAGTACTACTTGGAAGGTAGTTACAAGTCGAGTTCCGGCTCCGAGATTCAGTTGAACGCGATGAATGTGCCCGAGGGCTCCGTGAAGGTGACGGCCGGCGGCATCACCCTGACCGAAAACGTGGACTACACCGTCAACTATAGTATGGGTACGGTTTCCATCATCAATGAGGGCGTGCTCAATTCGGGTACTCCGATTAATATCACCCTTGAAAACCAGTCCAATTTCGGAATGAACGACCAGCGCATGTTCGGCTTGAATTTGGATTACGCTTTCAATAAGAATTTCAATGTGGGTGCGACCATCCTGAATCTGAACGAGCGTCCTATTACTCAGAAAGTCAACTACGGTGACGAGCCGATTAACAATACAATTTGGGGGATGAACCTCAATTACAAGACGGCACTTCCGTTTGTTACAAAAGCCGTTGATCTGCTCTCTTTCCACAGCACGACCACCGAGTCAAATCTCCAGCTCGAAGGTGAGTTCGCCCATTTCATACCAGGGCACTCCCGCGCCATCGGCAAGGAGGGAACCACCTATATCGATGATTTCGAGGCCACGAAGTCCACGGTGGACTTGCGTTCCATCTACAAATGGTCGCTGGCCTCTACGCCGCAGTCCCAGCCGCAGTTGTTCCCGGAAGCGAACACCTCCGATAATGATTCCCAGCGCCGTCAATTGGCCTACGGCTTCAACCGCGCCAAGTTCTGCTGGTACATCATTGACCCGATTTTCTATCGCGACAATAGCGCCACTCCCTCCAATATCACGGCGGAAGACCAGTCGCAACCCTATGCGCGTGAAGTCTATGAAACGGAGTTGTTCCCGTATAAGGAATCAGCCAATTCCACCCCGACCAACATTTCCGTGCTCAACCTGGCTTTCTATCCGAGTGAAAGAGGTCCTTACAACTACGATGTGAGTGGCAGCGAGGGCTTGTCCGCCGGTGTGGATGCCAGCGGTCACCTCAACGACCCCGCTTCCCGTTGGGGCGGTATCATGCGTGAAATGGACAACACCGATTTCGAATCCGCAAACTACGAATATATAGAGTTCTGGATGATGGATCCTTTCATCGAGAACCCAAATCACAGCGGCGGTAAACTCTATTTCAACCTCGGTGATATCTCCGAGGACATTTTGAAGGATGGAAAGAAGTTTTTTGAAAACGGTCTGCCTGCCGATGGCAGCGATGCGAACGTGGAATACACCGTTTGGGGGCGCGTTCCCACCATCCAAATGATTGTCAGTGCGTTTGATAACGATCCGAACGCCCGCCAGCATCAGGATGTGGGCTACGATGGCCTTTCAACTTCGGCTGAACAGGCGTACTTCAACGATGGTTATCTGAGCCTGCTTGCCGCTCAGTTCGGTACAGCGTCGGAGGCTTATCAGCAGGCCTATGCCGACCCGTCGTCCGACAACTACCACTATTTCCGCGGCGGCGATTACGACAATGCCGACGTCAAGATTCTCGACCGTTACAAATATTATAATAACGCGGACGGGAACTCACCCACCGATGCCCAAAGCCCCGAAAACTATCCGACCTCTGGCACCAACATCCCGAATATGGAGGATGTGAACAATGACAATACCTTGAGCGAGGATGAGAAGTATTACCAGTATGTGATTGATTTGCGCCCCGACAAGATGAATGTGGGCGAAAACTACATCAATGACGTTTTCGAAGCCATACCCGAGCCGCTTCCCAACGGAACCAAACCGGCCACCAAGTGGTATCAGTTCAAGATTCCGATTAAGAGTCCCGATAAGGTGGTGGGTAATATTTCCGGTTTCAACTATATCCGCTTCATGCGTGTTTTCATGCGTGATTTCAGTGAGCCGATCATCTGCCGTTTAGCCACATTCGAATTGGTGAGAAGCGACTGGCGCACCTATTCCCTCGACTTGATGGAAGATGGTGACTACCTTCCTGCCAACGGTGGACAGGAAACCTCTTTCAACGTTTCCAGTTTGAGTTATGAGGAGAACGGCAACCGCACGCCGATTCCTTACGTGTTGCCTCCGGGTATCGAACGCGAACAGGGCTTTGGAAGTACCACTATTTATTATGTGAATGAGCAGGCACTGACGATGAAGGTGCAGAACCTGATCGACGGCGATGCGCGCGCCATCTACAAAACCACCGCTTACGACCTCCGTAAGTTCAAGAAACTTAAGATGTTCATCCATGCCGAAAAGGTTAACCAGGAGGATGTCATCAACAAGGGCGATGTGACCGCTTTCATCCGTTTGGGCTCCGACTTCACCGACAACTACTATGAGTATGAGATTCCAGTTGAGCTGACGCCGTGGTACTGCGGTAAGGACTCCACCGCCATTTGGCCTGTCAACAACCGCATGGAAATCGTGCTCGACTCTTTGGTCAACGTGAAGCAGCAACGCAACATCGAGGTACGCGGCGGCACGCATCCCAGCATTACCGTCCCCTACACGATGATGTTGGGAGGAAATCGCGTGACGGTGGTTGGTACGCCCAACCTCGCCGATGTCGCCACCATTATGATCGGTGTTCGCAACCCGAAGAAGAAGACGGCCAACGACGGGGATGATATGTTGGGCAAGTCGGTTGAGTTGTGGGTGAACGAGTTGCGTCTCTGCGATTTCGACGACAAGCAAGGGTTCGCTGCCCTCGCCCGCATGCGCCTGAATCTGGCCGACATCGGCGACATCACCCTGTCGGGAACCTACTCCACACCGGGCTTCGGCTCCCTCGACCAGTCGGTCACCGAAACCCAACAGGAGACGAGATACACCATCGACTTTGCCGCCAACTTTGAGGCAGGCAAGGCCTGGTTCCCCGAAAAGTGGAATATGCGCATCCCTGTACACTACGACTTGTCTCAGAATGTCTCCGTCCCTGAATACAATCCTCTTAACCCCGATGTGAAGCTGAAAGAGGATTTGAAGACCTACGAGACCAAAGCCGAACGCGACTCCATCCGCCACAATGTCACTGACTATGTGAGACGTCAAAACATCAACATTATGAACGTCCGCAAGGAGCGGAATTTCGACAAGCCGATTAAGATCCGTCCTTGGGATATAGAAAACTTCGATTTCTCTTATGCCTATTCTGAGGTGAAGAGCCGCAATGTGGATGTTGAATTCGACAATGAGTTCACGCATCAGGGTGAATTGGGCTATTCTTTCAACTACAATCCGAAAATCATCCGTCCATTGGCCAATCAGAAATGGCTGAAGTCCAAGTGGTTGCAATTGATTCGCGATTTCAACTTCTATCCGATGCCCAAGACCTTCACCTTCCGCACGACTGTACATCGTGAATTGAACGAGTTCAAGTACCGTCCGAAGAGCAGGGGCAATATCATCATCGACACCAGCTTCGTCAAGTCGTTCGATTGGAATCGCGACTACGCGCTGCGTTGGGATTTGACGCAGGGGCTGAAGTTTGAATACACGGCGAATGCCTCTTCGCGCATCGACGAGCCGCAGGGTTTGATAGATACACGCGCTGAACGCGATTCCATTTGGCACTGCTTCGGTCAGGGAGGCCGTATGAACACCTTCCAGCAGCGTTTCGACGCCTCCTACCAGATCCCGATCAATAAAATCCCGCTCTTCAGCTGGATTACCGCAAGTGCTCGCTACGGCTCCATGTACAACTTCACCAGCGCCTCCCTCTCGCTCACGAACCTCGGCAACACGATTTCCAACTCCCAAACCATACAACTCAATGGCAATGTCAACTTCGTTAATCTTTACAATAAGGTTCCCTATTTGAAAAAGGTCAACCAAGGAAACAATAATTCCAAAGGTAACGCGAAGATGACCAAGTTGAAAGGAGGGAAGGATGCGGAAAGCAAGGAAGACCCCAAAGATACGGATAAAGACAAGGGCAAAGGCAAAGGTAAGGGTAAGGATGGCAAGGATTCGTTGAAGGAGAAACCCAACTACGGCAAGATTATTGGTGACGGGACTTTGCGTTTCCTTATGTTGCTCCGCAATGTCTCTCTGAGTTATAGCGAAGGCAACGGCATCAATATGCCGGGTTATATGTACGCGCCCGGTATGCTCGGTATGAACTTGAAGAACGGTTCGCCAGGATTCCTGTTCGTGTTCGGCGGACAGACTGATATCCGCCACATCTCTTCTGAAAGGGGATGGCTCTCCACCGATACGCTGATGAACTATGCTTATCAGGAAAGCCATAACCAAACCATCAATTTCCGGGCTACCATCGAGCCTTTCAAGGATTTCCGCATCGATGTGACAGCCAATCGCAACAGGACATCCAACTATACCGAATACTACCGTGCTGATCGCGACGGCAACTTCCAGTCCTATTCGCCGAAGACTACTGGCAACTTCTCAATCACACAGTTCGGCCTCGGCAGGTTCTTCACCGACGGTGACGTGTTGTTCGACGATTTCAAGGCGGCTCGTTTCGAGTTGGCCAGCCGCTTGTCCGCCAATAATGCCAATTCGGGCGGCGTGATCGACTCCACCGGCTATCCGGTCGGCTACGGTCCTCTGAGTCAGGAGGTCCTCACCGCTGCTTTCTTGGCTTCCTACGGAGGAAAGAAAGTCTCGCAAGTGGATGTCACCTCGCCATTCCCGAAGATTCCGCTTCCCAACTGGCGCCTCAATTACACCGGCTTTACTAAAATCAAGGGCGTGAACAAGTATTTCCAGAGCCTCTCCCTGACTCATTCCTATACCTGTACCTACAATGTCGGCAGTTACACCTCCAACCTCTATTATACCGAGGATGCCTACGGAAATCCGACCGCCCGCGACTTGAACGGCAACTTCATCCCCAGCCGTGAAATCGGTCAGGTTACGATTTCCGAACAATTGAACCCGTTGATCGGCTTCGATATGACATTGAAAAACAGCGTGATGATCAAGGTTGAGTACAAACGCAGCCGCAACACCTCACTCAGTTTCGCCAATAACCAACTCACCGAAACCTCCTCCAATGAGTTCGCTGTGGCCGCCGGCTACCGCATCAAGGATATTACCATCGGGTTTATCTTCTCCGGTATGAAACGCCAGATTACCAGCGACTTGAACCTGAGCGCGGCCTTCTCCCTCAAGGATAACCGCACCATCTTGCGCAAAATCGCGGAAGATATCGACCAGGTTTCTGCGGGTTCCCTCTCCATGACCATCAACTTCTCCGCCGATTATCAGCTGAGCAAAATGGTGGGACTGACCCTCTATTACGACCATACCATCAACCGTCCCTATATTTCGCAGCAATATAATAATATGAATATCGATGCGGGTATCAAGGTGCGCTTGATGCTTACGCAATAATCCGCTGCCAGCTCATAGAATGAGTTGGGTAAAATCTTGATTATCAGCTTCTCCTGTTTTAGCTGATAGGAAAATCTTACAGAATTCCGTTAGATAAACTGCAAAAAAAGGCTGTTTTTGTGCTTTGTCTGCTGAAAATGTATTTTTTGCGGAGAAATGGCCGCTTTCGTCATTTTGTTAAAAAAAAAGTGGTGCTTTCGGACAAAAATTATTTTTATTTGATGTATCTTTGCAGCGTCTTAATTCATTAATAAAATATAATTATGGAAAACGAAAATGTAAATCCTGAGAAACTCAAAGTGCTCAATTCCACCTTGGAAAAACTCGACAAAATGTACGGCAAGGGTGCCGTGATGAAATTAGGGGATTCCGCCATTGATAATATTGAGGTGATTTCTACCGGCTCCATCGGCTTGGATGCCGCTTTAGGTGTTGGCGGCTATCCGCGTGGAAGAATCATTGAAATCTACGGACCGGAATCTTCCGGTAAAACCACGTTGGCCATTCACGCGATTGCGGAAGCGCAAAAGCAGGGTGGCATTGCCGCTTTTATTGATGCGGAACACGCTTTCGACCGCTTCTATGCTGAGAAATTGGGTGTAAATACGGCTGAACTGCTTGTTTCACAACCCGATAATGGTGAGCAGGCGCTTGAAATCGCCGACAATCTGATTCGCTCTGGTGCCATCGATATTATCGTCATCGACTCCGTTGCTGCGTTGACTCCGAAAAGCGAAATCGAAGGTGATATGGGCGATTCCAAAATGGGACTCCAAGCCCGTCTGATGTCGCAGGCGATGCGTAAACTGACGGCCACCATTAGTAAAACCAAGTGCTGCTGCATCTTTATCAACCAGTTGCGCGAGAAAATCGGCGTGATGTTCGGCAATCCCGAAACCACCACCGGCGGCAACGCGCTGAAATTCTATGCCTCGGTCCGCATCGACATCCGTCGTCAGTCGCAAATCAAGGATGGGGATGTCGCCTCCGGAAACCACGTGAAAGTGAAAATCGTTAAGAATAAGGTGGCTCCGCCATTCCGTTTTGCAGAATTCGATATTCTCTTTGGCGAAGGCATCTCTAAAATCGGCGAATTGATTGATATCGGCGTTGATAAAGGCATCATCAAGAAGTCCGGCTCCTGGTTCTCATACAATGACTCCAAGTTGGGGCAGGGCCGCGACACCGTTAAGCAAGTACTCGCCGACAACCCCGAGTTGGCTGACGAAATTGAACAGAAGGTCCGTGAAAGTCTGATGACAGAATAATACTGAACTATGAGAAGATACTTTTTGATACTGGCAGTTTGCTTGTTGAACTGCCTGTTTTTTTCTTGCCATTCGAAAAAGGACAAGTCCGATTTCGTGCTTGACAGCAACAACCTCTCCTCCTTGAATCAGGCAATTCAGATGGATTCCCTCAATCCCGAGCTCTATTATCTGCGTGCCAACTACTATTATAATCACAAAGCAATGGATTCCGCAGGGATCGATGTGCTCAAATGCATTGAGTTGAAGTCTTCCGAGCCGAAATATTATGTTTTGTTGTCAGATGTCAATTTCGCCCAGCGTCATACCGACGATGCGGAGGAAAATCTGCTGAAAGCCTTGGACCTCGACAAGAATTTTAACGAGGCGCGACTGAAACTCGCTGAATTGTATTATTTCCAGAAGGATTACGAACGTTGTACGGCTGCTATCGACGAGGCAGCCAAGTTGCAGCCCCACAATCCCACAGCTTACTTGATCAAGGCGTTCTGCTATAAGGAGCAGGCCGACACGTCCAATTACTTG
>ONXT01000007.1 GCA_900321845.1 uncultured Bacteroidales bacterium
CAGTTCTTGCGGATGACTTTGAGTGTGCGCACCAATGCACTCACCAGTGTCGTTTTACCGGTTCCGGCATAGCCGTTGAGTATAAACAATTGATTCTGAGAAGGATAGCAGATGAAATCTGAGAGCGCTGTCAACGCTTGCTCTTGGGTTGGGGTGAGTGAAAAGGGGATCTGTTGACGAAATAGTCCGGAGAATTGTTGGTTAGAAAGCATGGCCGATACCGAAGATGAAATTGAGTGATTTGTTGAGTGCTTTTTCTCCCAGATCAGGATCGTATTTGTATGATATCCATTTGTCTCCGGGGGCGCTGCTTGGATCGTAAATCGGTACCGCCAAATCGAGGCGGATGAGGAAGAACCCAAAATCGATGCGGATTCCGGCGCCTACTCCCAAGGCAATTTCCTTGTAGAAGCGGCGGAAGTTGAACTCGGCATTCGGCATCTCTGCATCCTTATGCGATAGCCAGATGTTGCCGGCATCGGCAAAGACACCGAATTTGACGAATTTGTAGATTGTGCCGCGGTATTCGAGGTTCATCTCCAGCTTGACATCGCCGGTGCGGATATCGGTGCGGATGCCCTCCTCATTTCCAGCGTAATAGGAGCCGGGGCCGAGTGAGCGGTACTCCCACGCTCGCATACTGTTCGATCCGCCCAAGTAGAAGCTCTTTTCAAAAGGCAGTGTGTTTGAATTCCATATCGGAATGCCCAGCCCGAAGTTGAAACGGGTGGCAACGGAGTTGTTCTTGTTGATGATATGCGTGAAACGCAAATCCATCTCAGCCAACTCAAAATTACCGAAGCTGATGCTGCCGATGGTGTGATGCCCGTATTCATCCACATGGGTCTTGGCCAAATTGCAGATGGCGGAGAGTAACATTCCGGATGATTCTGCTTTAAATCTGATAATCAATGAGTTCCGGATGTCCTTGCAGGGGTGGGTGTAGGTGAGTCCGTACTTGAAGGAGAGGAGGAAGTTGTCCTGATATTTTGCACGGAATTCCTTGGAATAGCGTGACATCACCTCTTCGAATTCTTCCCCTTTGGGTGAGATTTTGACGACACTCAAGCTGATGGGGGTGATGGTGTGCGTGAGGTTGTAAGTGTGTGCGAGGGTATATACCAAGCTGAAGTTGGAGATGACACGTTCATAGAGGTAGCTGTTTTCGTAGTGAACGCCCAATTTGATGGCGGTTCCGTAGTTGATGGCGGTGATTTTCTGTACCTTGCGGAAAAACAGTAGGCGGCGGAGATCCAATGACGCCTCCGCACCCACTTCCTGGCTCTCCAAAACGAAACCGGCATTTTGCTCACTGCTCTTTGTGCGGATTCGGAACCCCAAGCTTCCGTAAACGTTGACGCTGAAGAGTTCTGCGCTGCGAAACAGGTTCCGGTTCGTGTAGGTGAGCGACAGGCTCGTCTTGTCGCTTCGGGCATCGAACTCGGCGGCCAATGAGTGCAACTTGTTGCGGGAAAGACGGTAATAGGTGTCGAGGTAGCCGATTTTGTTGATGGTGTCGCGCTTTGAAAGATTCTCAACCACTCCGATGTCGATATAGTTGAAATTACGCAGGTCGTTCAGCTTTTTTCTGGAACGGGAAATCAGCGTCTGGGAGTATATTTCGCCGTTTTTGGTAAGAATATTGTCGGTCAGGATTCTGGGACGGATGTCCTTGACCGGCTTGTCTTTGGCTCTTCTCGGAATGACCGCTTCGTCAATTTTGCAGATGCGGTAGTTGGTCTTCACGTCGGTTCTGTTATGGTAGTTGATCCACTGTAAATGATTGGCATAGGTGGAGTCGGTCTGTACGGCGTAATTCGGATAGATTGTCACATTGCGGAAATAGTACTTGTACGCGTGTCTCGCTTTGATGTCGGGGTCGGTAATCCGCGAGAAATTGATGAAGATGTGTACGACGAGCGTGCGGTCGTTGTTCTTGTTGAGCGTTTTGGAGGAGTTGAGCGTGTCGATTTTGAAGGAGATGATGTCGTTGCTTACGTAGTAATATCCATTGTCGCGGATGTTGGTGACGATTCTGTCGCGCTCCGACAAGAGCAGGTCGGCGTTGTATTTCGCACCGCGTTGTATCAGCGTGTTGACGGTGTCTTTGAGAATGATACGCTTGTATTCGTAAATATCTATGTGATATTGAATGTCGCGGATGTAGTAGGCTTTTCCCGCTTCTACATTGTAAACCACTTCGGCTTTGTGTCGTTTGGGGTGGAGCTTGGTCGGCCCCTTGTACTTGACCGTCGGCCAGATGTGCGCGTTGAAGTATCCCATGTTCTTCATCGCAATGTTGATCTGGTCGAGCGAGTAGCTAATCATCGAGGTGTCGAGCAGGACGGGCTCCTCACCGGAGTTCCGCATCCGCTGCATCCATTTGGTGTCTTTGATGACATTGCCCAAGGAATCAGTCACCGGAAGATGGTTCACATAACGGTTCGCCTTGATGGGGAATACCTCCAGGAATTTTTTGTTGGTGATGGGCCGAACAGTATAGACGAGGTTGTCAAATTCGGTAGTGTGCTTTTTATCGACGACCTTGACGGTGTTCTTGGTCAACATATACTGATCGTCCGCCAAGAATCGCGAAGGATTGCAGCCGGTCAGCAGGAGTAGGATTAGAATCAGTAGAAGTCCGTTTGTGCGCATTTTATCTCATGTCATTGACCTCAACTTTCGGGAATTTCGTCTTGTCGAAAACAAAAGTGCTGTCGGCAATGGTTGCGTTGGGGACGAATTTGTCAAAATAATAGGTGTAAATCGCATTGTCCTTTTGGTAGATGGAGGTGCGGAGGATGGTTTTCTTCGCTTTGTCGATGACCAGGCGAATTTTGTAGTATGACTGTCCCTGTTTGGGGGTCAGGTCGATGATTTGCACGGGAATGCTCTTCTCCACGTCGTCGCGGATGAATTTGGCGGTGAATTCCTTTTGCCAGTTTTTCAGCATTTTGGCCGGATTCAGCGAATCGTCGTCGGCCTCATCGTAGGTGTAGATGGAAACCTCGTTGGTGGATTTCTGATAGTTCCATAGGGAAACGCCGTCGCAATAGAAAATCTGGTCTCCAAAGGTGATCTGATATTTGTTGCCTTTGATATAGGCCTTCCCTGTCAGTGTTTGCGTTACCGTCTTGTTCTGTTCAACCTTGTAGGTGTAATTGATCTGCATGGAGGTGTAAGCCTTGTATTTGGTAGCCAACGTTTGCATGATTGAATTGGCTCCGCCGTCAGTTGTCTGGGCCTGCAAAGTCATCGCGCAGACGCAAATGAATGTCAGAATAACCCTTTTCATAACCATTTTATTGATTTATAATATGTTATGCTCGTAATTGTGGATGATTTTGTGGATGGTTTTTTCCAGACTTTCGTTCCATTCCGGAATCATGTAGTTGAAATCATTGATCGCCTTAGACAAGTCGAAAACGGAAAAGTTTGGACGAGTGGCGGCGGTGGGGTACTCTTGGGTGGAAATGGGGATAACCGGGCAGTTCTTGTGGGCGAGCCGCAAAATCTCAACGGCGAAATCATACCAGCTGATTTGTCCCTGGTCGGCGAAGTGGTAAATCTCCTGCCCCTTTACAATATAATCATTGTTGACCACCTCCATGATGAATAACGCCAAGTCCAAAGCGAGGGTGGGGCAGCCGACCTGGTCGTTCACCACCCTGATTTCGGGCTTGGAATCGGCCAAGCGGAGCATCGTCTTTACAAAATTGTTGCCGAATTGGGAGTAGAGCCATTGGGTGCGGATGATGGCGGCCCGACAGTTCGTCTGCAGGATGGCCTGCTCGCCCGCCAGTTTCGACTTCCCATAAACAGAAATCGGATTTGTCTGGGAGTCAGGGGAGTAGGGGAGGGTTGAGTGCCCGTCGAACACGTAGTCGGTGGAGACATGGACGAGAAAGGCACCTTCGCTTTCAGCGACTTCAGCGAGGTTTCGGACGGCCGTCTCGTTGAGGAGATAGGCCTTTTCCACATCGCTCTCCGCCTTGTCAACTGCCGTATAGGCCGCCGCATTGATGATGAAGTCCGCCTTCAAATTGTGCACCTTCGTCATCAGCGTGTGCTTGTCGGTGATATCCAGCGTGTCAACGTCCGTGAAAACGAAATGGCAGTTGTCGCTAAAAATGGGTTGAACCGCCTGTAAACTTTTGCCTAACTGACCGTTAGCACCGGTCACGAGTATCTTTTTCTGCCTCATTGCACCTTTCAGAATTTGGCTGCAAAGATACACAAAACTAATGATTAATGAGTAAAGAATAACGAAGCGTGGGTGAAAAATCAGCTAACGGTTCACAAAAATCTATGTTCCCCATACGATTATTTATCAGAAAAGTGTACTTTTGCAAACCCTTTGAAGGAAACAAATTTATTACATAAAATCTTAAAAATCAATCAATTATGAGTAGAATTATTGGAATTAAAGGTCGTCAGATTCTCGATTCGAGAGGCAATCCGACTGTGGAAGTAGAAGTTTACACCGAAATGGGCGTTATGGGCCGTGCCGCTGTTCCGTCAGGGGCATCCACTGGCGAGCACGAAGCCGTGGAGCTGCGCGACGGCGATGCTTCCATGTTCCTCGGCAAGAGCGTTCTCAAGGCCGTGAAGAACGTCAACGACCGTATTTCCGAAAAAATCGTCGGCATGAACGTTACCGACCAGGCTGCCATCG
>ONXT01000277.1 GCA_900321845.1 uncultured Bacteroidales bacterium
ATTTTGGATAGAAAGAATAGGAAAAATGGAGGTAAAGGCACTGGCCGGAAGGTTGACGGCAAAGATGTCATGAAATGGATCTTGATAGGCTCCCTCATCGGCCGGGGCCAGGGCAATTCAAGCGGTGGCTATAGTGGTGGCGGCTATAGTGGCGGTAGCAGCGGTGGCTTTGGTGGTTTCGGCGGCAGCGGCGGCTTCGGAGGTGGCGGCGGCGGCGGACGATGGTAGGTCAAATCGTCGACAACTCGCGAAAGTACAACATCATTCATTATAGATTATTTGGTATTGAATAATTTCGTACTTTTGCCGCCGATTTATGAATCGCGTGTATTCCAGAACACCACGCTAAAAAAAACAGGACATGAAAAACAAATTCACCCCCGTATTTGTGTTGATGACCGTAATGTTCACGGTCTGTTTGATTCTTTCCAACTTATTGGCTACCAAGTTGTTTGCCATTGGTTCGGTTGCGCTTCCGTGTGCCGTGCTGGTCTTTCCCATTTCGTATATCCTTAACGACTGCTTTACGGAAGTTTATGGGTATAGAAAAACCCGGATGGTCATCTGGCTGGCGTTTGCGATGAACTTTTTTGTCGTTTTGATGGGGCAGATCGCCGTATGGCTGCCCTCCGCTTCCTTCTGGGATGCTGCCGAGCATTTCAATTATATGTTCGGGATGGTTCCGCGCGTGACCTTTGCCTCGTTGCTGGCTTTTCTGGTGGGTTCGACTGTTAACTCGCTGGTTATGAGTCGTATGAAAGTCATCGACAAAGGCAAGCGTTTCTCCATCCGTGCTATTCTTTCTTCCCTTGCTGGCGAAGGCATCGACTCGTTGATTTTTATGCCGATTGCCTTTTTCGGAACCCCGCTCAAGTCGCTTGCCGTGATGATGGCCGTTCAGGTCTCTTTCAAGGTGGTTTATGAAATCGCCATCCTGCCCGTGACCGCATTCTCCGTCCGCAAGCTCAAGGCATACGAAGGTGAGGACGTTTACGACGAGAACATCTCCTATAATCCTTTTAAATTCCGCGATATATGAAAGAGAGAAAAGAAGAGGGGCTTCAGGCTCTGGGCAAGAAGACCGAATACAGCCAGAATTATGCGCCGGAAGTGTTGGAATCGTTTGAAAACCAGCATCCCGACAATGACTATTGGGTGCGGTTCAACTGCCCCGAATTCACCACGTTGTGCCCTATTACCGGCCAGCCCGATTTCGGAGAAATCCGAATCGGTTATATCCCTGACGAGCGGCTGGTGGAGAGCAAGAGCTTGAAATTGTATCTTTTCAGTTTCCGCAACCACGGGGATTTCCACGAGGATTGCGTTAACATAATCATGAAAGACCTGATCAAGCTGATGAACCCGAAATACATTGAGGTGACCGGCTTTTTCGTGCCCCGCGGCGGCATTTCCATTTATCCGTATGCCAATTATGGCAGAAAAGGGACGAAATACGAGGAAATGGCGGAGGAGCGTATGCGTAGGCACGAGTGATCGGGCGAACAGTCATCTCTTACTTTCTCAAATTATTTTTTTTCATTCAACCTGAAAAGGTATGGATTTTTTTAGTATTTTTGCAGACTTATTTGTATAATATTAAAACATTAATAATCAAACAATTAAACAGAAATGAAAGTTTATCAGACGCAAGACATCAGAAACATTGCTATCATTGGGGGTAACCGCACAGGTAAGACCACTTTGGCAGAGACAATGGCATTCCACGGTGGCGTGATTAGCAGACGTGGCACGGTGGAAGACAAAAACACCCTTTCCGACTATCGCGAAGTTGAATTGGAAAGACAACAGTCCATCCAATCTTCCGTAATCTACAGCGAGTTCGAGAATGTCAAGTTCAATATGATCGACTGCCCCGGTTTCGACGATTTCGTTGGTGAAGTGATTGGTGCCCTGCGTGTTGCAGATGCCGCTGTCATGGTCATCAATGCTCAGAACGGCGTGGATGTGGGTGCAGAAAACCAATGGCGCTGGACCAAGAGAATGCACAAGCCCGTTATGTTCGTCGTCAACCAACTCGACCACGAGAAGGCCAATTTCGATGAAACCCTTCATGAACTGAAACAATACTTCGGCAACAGCGTCATGCCGCTGCAATACCCCGTCAATGCCGGTGTCGGCTTCGATTCCGTCATCGACCTGCTCCAAAAGAAACTCCTCAAATTCCCCGT
The DNA here is from genome assembly GCA_900321845.1 of uncultured Bacteroidales bacterium. GTDB lineage: Bacteria > Bacteroidota > Bacteroidia > Bacteroidales > WCHB1-69 > UBA1756. Next base: position 2,190 of record ONXT01000277.1, read on the forward strand.
TGGCGGTGGCAAGATGATTGTGGAAGACATCCCCGCCAGCGAGCAAGACAAGGCTGAAGAGCTCCACAGCGCTTTGATCGAATGCGCAGCCGAAAACGACGAGGCTTTGATGGATAAATTCTTCGAAGAGGGCACCCTCTCAGAAGAGGAGATGGTGAAAGGTCTCAAACTCGGCGTGATGAACCGCGGCACCTTCCCGGTTATCTGCATCTCCGCCAAGAACGACCAGGGTGTTGACCGTATGATGCAAATCATCAAAGGCAACTGCCCGAACCCCGCCGAAGCACTCCCCGTGAAAACCACCAACGGCAACGAACTTCATTGCGACTCCACCAAACCGACCGTCGCTTACGTGTTCAAGAGCGCTGTTGAACAACACCTCGGCGATGTCGCTTTCATGAAGGTTTATGACGGCGAAATGACTCAGGCCATGGACCTCGTCAATTCCAATACCGGCACCAAGGAAAGAATCTCCCAATTGATCGCCTTCGCCGGCAGAAATCGCGAAACCGTTGATAAAGTTTGCGCCGGCGATATCGTCGCCACCATCAAGCTGAAAGGTACGGGCGCTTCCCAAACCCTTTCGAAATCCGGCGATGTGATCGTGGAAAAAACCGTCTATCCGGATCCGAAATTCCGCACCGCCGTCCGCGCCAAGAACTCCTCCGAAGATGAAAAACTCGGCGCCGTTCTCAACGACATCCGCAAAACCGACCTCACTTTCCTCGTTGAACAATCCAAGGAATTGAAACAGGTCATCATCTCCGGTCAAGGCGAACAACACCTCAACATCATCAAGTGGATGATTGAGAAGCTGAACAAGATAGAAATCGAATACTACGCTCCGAAGATTCCGTATCGCGAAACCATCACGAAAGCCGCAGAAGACATGTACCGCCACAAGAAACAGTCCGGCGGTTCCGGCCAATTCGGTGAGGTTTGGATGATGATCGAACCCTATTACGAAGGCATGCCGAATCAGACCAAATACCCGATTCGTGACACCCAGTCTTACGACCTGCCTTGGGGCGGCAAGTTGATCTACAACAACTGCATCGTGGGTGGTGCCATCGACGCACGCTTCATGCCCGCTATCCTCAAAGGTATTATGGAAAAGATGGAAGAGGGCCCGCTGACAGGTTCTTACGCCCGTGACATCGTGGTGAACATCTTCGACGGAAAGATGCACCCCGTTGACTCCAACGAATTGGCATTCAAATTGGCTGGCCGTAACGCTTTCAGACAGGCTTTCAAAAAGGCAAACCCGAAGATTCTGGAACCGATTTACGAAGTTGAAATTTTCGTTCCTTCCGAAAATATGGGTGCTGTCATGACCGACCTCGCTGGTCGTCGTGGTATGCCGCTCGGAAGTGAAAGCGACGGCGAATACCAGACCATCCGCGCCCGCGTTCCGCTCGCCGAGATGAACAAGTATTCCACCACGTTGAGCTCCATCAGCTCCGGTAGAGCTTCATACGAAATGCACTTCGCTGAATATCAAGCTGTTCCTGCCGATGTTCAAGCAGCTGTAATCAAGAAGTACGAAGAAGAAAACAAGGAAGAAGAATAATCTTTCCAGTGAATTGTGAACGGTGGGCCGTGTTTCAATTCGGTTCACCGCTCCCAGGTCACTAATCACAAATAACCTATTATTAATCAATTTTTTTATCAAAAATGAAATCAGTATCTATTAGCGGTTCTCTTAGGGAGAACGTAGGGAAAAAAGATGCAAAGGCCCAACGCCGCAACGGGATGATTCCGTGCGTGCTTTATGGTGGCGAAAAACAGTACGAATTCGTCGTTCCTGAAGGACAATTCAGAAACCTCATCTATACCCCTGAAGTGAAGTATGCTATCGTTAACATTGATGGCAAGGAAATTCCGGCCGTGCTCCAAGCCAGCCAGTTCCACCCGATTACCGACAAGCTCTTGCACGTTGACTTTTTGGAAGTCGTTGACGGAAAGCCGATCACCATCGGTCTGCCTATCCGTATCAGCGGTACCTCTCCTGGTGTTCTCCGTGGCGGTCGCTTGGTTAAGAAAGTCAGAAAACTGAAAGTTCGCGGTCTTTTGAATGACGTTCCGGAATTCATTCCTGTTGACATCTCTGGTTTGGATATCGATAATTCTATTAAAATCAATGAATTGAAGTTAGACAACCTTACTTTCGTTGAAAACCCGAATGCAGTTGTCGTTGCTGTTCTTTCTACTCGTAACGTGGAAGCAGCACCCACTGAAGATGAAGCTGCCGAAGCATAATCTGTTCGGTTTTCATAATGTTAAAGCGGGGATGCGCATGATGCGTGTCCCCGCTTCTTTTGTAGGTCTTCAGTTAAATAATAAATTCTTAGTTTTTAGTCGTATCTGCGGTCGTTTCCGGCGCGTTCTTGACTTCTACTTCCATACCGTCGTTCAGTTTGGTATAGCCGGTGGTGACCACGTATTCGCCGTCTTTGACACCGTCAAGGATTTCGTAGCGGTTGCCCATTCTGCGGCCAAGAGTGACTTTGGTGTAAGAGACCTTGCCGTCCTTGTAAACATAGACGTAGCGGTCCCCGGAGCCCTGTTGTTTGATGATGCAGTTGTCGGGAATCACGACGCTGGTGTTGGTGCCGTAGTTCATGGTGACGCGGGCGTACATCCCCGGACGAACTTTGCCGTTGCTGTTCGGCAGGGTGATTTCAACCGGAAAAGTGTGGGTGCGCGCGTCAATCGTGGGATAAATCAGAGAGATAGTTCCGCTAAATTCTTGGTTTTCAAACACTTCCATCTTAACGCTGGCTTTCATCCCCTTCTTTACTGAAGTATATTGGTTTTCAGAGACGTTGATGTTCATCTTCACCGGTCTGATTTGCTGGACTTGCAGGATTGGGTTGCCGGCGTAGATGTCGCCGCTATCGTAGTTGCGCAGCGTGACAATGCCGTTCAGCGGGCTGGTTAATGTGGTGTTGGTCAATAAGTTGTTGTAGTTGGTACGGGCTACATCCAGTTGCGTTTTGGTCGCGTCCCAATCCGACTTGGAGACGCCGCCCACTTTGTACAGTTCGTCGAGGCGCTTGAAGCTGACTTCCAAATTGTCGAGTTGGGTTTTGGCCTGCTCGAGGTTGGAAGCGTCCATCGACACCAGCTTTTGTCCTTTGGTGACGTGGTCTCCCACTTCAACGTAGATTTTCTCAATACGTCCCGCTATGGTAGGTGCGATGTTGTTCACGGCCTCAGCTTGGACGACTGCTGTATATTCGTACAACTGCTCAACCTCTTCAGAATGAACCTGTTCGATTGTGACTTTGATTTTCTCATTTGGGGTTGCTGTCGTATCCTCTTTCTTGGAATTGCAAGAAACGGTCACCAACAGACCGAGCGTCAAAATGAGTGTGCTTTGTAAAAATTTCTTCATTGTTATATCAATTCATAAAATCAAATTCATAGTTTATATCTCCCAGCTATTCAACGTTTCCCATCAGTTTTTCAAGTTCGTTCTTGGCGGTCAGGAAGTTGTAGATGGACTGGTGGTAAAGCAGTTGGGATTGTGTCATGGCGAGTTCTGCGGAGTTGAGGTCGAGCCAGGTGGCCATTCCGACTTCAAATTGCTTTTGGACGATGTTGTAGGCTCTTTCGGCCTGCATCATGGTCTCCTTGTTGGAAGTCATTTCAGCAATGGCATTGCGGATGTTGTCAAGATTGCTGTTGACACTCACGCGCAGATTGTTCTCCAAGTATTTCTTTTGGTCTTCTAAATTGGCCATCGTGATTTTGGTTTC
>ONXT01000129.1 GCA_900321845.1 uncultured Bacteroidales bacterium
AAAAAAAAACGTTGGTTTACGGGAACATAGTATTCTGTAAACCAACGATTTTTTATTAATACGCGATTCATCGCGACACGGATAAACAAAAAAACATGAAAAAATTTGCATTCCTTCTCCTCGCTGTTTTTCTGACCACCACAACAGTCAATGCCCAACACAAGGCGGATGCCATCTGCGGTTATTATTACGCCAAAGACCCCTTCTCCAAAGAGGGCAGCCAAGTGAAAATCTATAAGAACAGCCAAGGCAAGTACGAAGGAATCGTATGCTGGGTGGAAAATCCGAAAAAGAAGAACTTCTTGAATTACAAGTTTTTACGCGATTTTGAATACGATGCAAAAGAGGACGAATACGTAAACGGAAAGATCCATCACCCAGGAAACGGCAAGACTTACAAAAGCTACCTCAAGATTGATGGCAACCGCCTGAAAGTGAGGGGCTATCTTGGGGTTTCTCTTTTCGGAATGTCGATGTACTGGCCCCGCGAAAGCAAACAAAGGGTGCAGAATTAGGCTTTGGCCTGGATTTTGTCTTTGAAAAAAACGTGTTTGTCTGCATTCGTGGTACATCGCGAAAAATTGAACAGGAATCCGTAACAGTGAAGTGAATTTTGGCAAAAAAACAAACAAAAATATGAAAAAGACCTTATTAGACAGATTTTCGAGTTATATCGCATACGCGACCACTTCCGATGAGAATTCGGAGACCTATCCGAGCACGCCCGGACAGTTGGTTTTCGGCGATTTTTTGGTGGAAGAATTGAAAAAAATCGGTTTGAGCAATGTGAAAAAAGACAAATACGGCTATGTGACCGCCACGTTGCCCGCCAATTGCAAGAAGGTGCTACCGACCGTCGGGTTCATTTCCCACTTTGACACCGCCCCCGACATGCCCGGTATCGCCGCACCGCGCATCATTGAAAACTACAACGGAAAGGACATTATGCTGGACAAGGCCAGCAAGACCTCGCTCACGCTCGCCGATTTCCCGGAACTGGCTGACTATAAAGGACAAACGTTGTTGGTTACCGATGGGAAGACGCTGTTGGGCGCGGATGACAAAGCCGGCATCGCCGAAATCGTTTCTGCGATGGAATACCTGATTGCCCATCCCGAAATCAAGCACGGCAAAGTGCGCGTAGGGTTCACTCCCGACGAGGAGATTGGCAAGGGTGTGGCCTACTTCAACGTGAAGGGTTTTGGTTGCGACTTCGCCTATACGATGGACGGTGGCGCCATTGGCGAACTTGAGTATGAGAACTTCAACGCCGCCTCCGCTTGCATCAAGGTGCAGGGACGCAACATCCATCCGGGCTACGGCAAGAACAAAATGGTGAACGCCCAACTGATTGCCATGGAGTTCAACGCCATGCTTCCCGAATTCCAAAGACCGCAATACACCGAGAACTACGAAGGCTTCTACCTGCTGACACACAGCGAAGGAACAGTTGAAAACGCGGAACTCAACTACATCATCCGCGACCATGACCGCGCCAAATTCGAGGAGAAGAAGGCATTTATGCACAAAATCACCGAATTTCTGACAGAAAAATACGGTCCGCGTATCACTTGCGAAATCAAAGACCAATATTATAATATGCGCGAAAAGGTGGAACCCGTTTTCCACATCGTCACTTTGGCAGAAGACGCGATGAAAGAGGTGGGCGTCACCCCGAAAGTGCAACCCATCCGCGGCGGTACCGATGGTGCGAACCTCTCCTTCAAAGGCCTTCCCTGTCCCAACATCTTCGCCGGCGGGCACAACTTCCACGGGAAATATGAATACGTTCCGCTGGAATCCATGGTGAAAGCAACGGAAGTGGTCGTGAAAATCATTGAACTCATCGCACGCTAACGGAATTATAGCGGAAAGTAGAGGAGGTTTTGCGACATTATTTCCGAAATTTTCCGAAAATCAGACCTCAGAAAGCCACGAATTTCCACAAAATCTCGTGGCTTTTTTGTTTTTTAACCATTAAAATTATTATTAATTAATTAAAAATCAACTACTTGTAAAAATATTAAAAAAAATCCCCCAAAGGGGTTCAACCAAATAAAAATAAATGTACTTTTGTGGTCTCAAACGCTGTCCAATGGTGTAACGGTAGCACTACAGTTTTTGGTACTGTCTGTCTTGGTTCGAATCCAGGTTGGACAACACAGCGAAACTCTCACTAACTCTTTAGTGGGAGTTTTTTGTAAGGAAGATGAAGCGGGGACCGGAGGCGATCCCCCTTTTTATTGATACAGACATTGACTTAGACCGAATAGAAACAACAAATAATATAAACCAAGAAAACAAAAAATGGAAGAACGTGTAAATCTGATTGAAACCTTTTCGGAATTCAAGGAGTTCAAAAATATTGACAGAGAGTCGCTGATGCGCATTCTGGAAGACATTTTCCGCTCAGTACTGTCGAAAAAGTTAGGACCGGATGCCAATTTCGACGTGATTGTCAATGTGGACCGCGGCGATTTGGAAATCCAGCAATACCGTGAAATCGTGGAAGACGGCGCGGTGGAGAATCCGAACACGCAAATCGCCTTGTCGGACGCCATCAAGATTGAGCCCGACTTTGAAGTGGGCGAAGAGGTGATGGAGAATATCCGTCTGGAAGATTTCGCCCGCCGCGAAATCCTGTCCCTCCGTCAGAACCTGATTTCCAAAATCATGGAATACGAGAAAGACCTCATCTACAAAAAATATGAGAACAATGTCGGCGAACTCATCACTGGCGAAGTGACCCAGGTTTGGCGCAAGGAGGTTCTCGTTGCCGATGAAGAGGGCATCGAACTGGTCCTCCCCAAATCAGAACAGATTCCCGCCGACCACTACAAGAAAGGCGACTCCATCACCGCCGTTGTGGAAAGAGTTGAGATCATCTCCTCCACCCCGCGCATCACCTTGTCTCGCACCTCCCCGATGTTCCTCGAACGTCTGCTGGAACGCGAAGTTGACGAAATCCGCGATGGTCTCATCACCATCAAGAACGTGGTTCGCTCCCCCGGTGAAAGAGCCAAGGTGCTGGTTGAATCCTACGACGATCGCATCGACCCAGTGGGCGCTTGCGTGGGATTGAAAGGAAGCCGTATCCATGGCATCATCCATGAACTCCATAACGAAAATATCGACATCATCAATTACACAAACAACCCCAAACTTCTGATTACCAGGGCATTAAACCCAGCCAAAATCTCCTTTATCGAGATTGACGAAGAGAACAAGAAAGCCGATGTATATATGAAACCCGACCAGGTTTCCCTCGCCATCGGCAAAGGCGGCTACAACATCAAACTTGCCGGCAAACTCTCCGGCTACGAAATCGACGTGTTCCGCGACGACATTGAAGAAGAGGAAGATGTGGATCTCGACGAATTCAACGATGTATTCGACCAATGGGTTATCGACGCCTTCAAGAACATCGGCTGCGATACCGCCAAAAGCGTGCTGAAACTGAGCCGCGAAGAGCTGATTCAACGCACAGACCTCGAAGAAGAAACCGTGGATGAAATGATCGCCGCCGTCAAAGAAGAACTCGACGAGGAGTAAACACTCATTTCCGATTACACCAATTCACTAATCGAAACACAACTTACACTTTTAGGCAAGGGAATCAGAAAAAACAAGAATAAAACAATTTAATATATGGGTGAAGAAAAGAAATTACCAAGATTAGGTGCAGCAGCCAAAGAGTTCAACGTTTCAACCGCCGGTATCGTGGAAATCCTGCAGAAGGAAGGCATCGTTATCGAAGACAACCGCAACGTGAAACTGACGGCTGAAATGTACGACATTCTCATCAACAAACTGGGTGCGGACAAAAAAGTGAAGGAAGAGTCCCAAAAATTGGACATGGACTTCTCCTATAACAAGCCCGCAGCAAAAGTGGAAAGCGAGAAGCCCGCAGTTGCGCCCGTTGAAGACGAGCCCGTCATCCTGATTAAGGACAACACGATTGAACGCGAACCCATCAAGGTTGAAGTTCCCAAGCCGAAGATTTTAGGCAAAATCGACCTCGGTGAAAAGAAGACCTCAAAGAAGAGCGCGAAAACCGAGGAAAAGCCCGCTACAGAGGAATCCGTAGAGGAAAAGAAAGAGGTTCCCGCCCAGCCCGCCAGCGAATCCCAACCGGAACAAGAAATCCAGCCTGAAGTCCAAACGGAAACAGCGAAAGAAGCAGAACCGGCGAAGGAAGAGCCGAAAGCACCGGAACATATTAATATCGAAGTTGACAATCCAAGCGTAAAGGTTGTGGGCAAAATCGACCTGAATGCCAAGCATTCTCCAGCCCCCTCCACTACAACCGAAACACCGACTGAAACTGTGGAAGAAGCCCCCGAAGAGGCAGCTCAGGAAGAGGTTGAACCCCAACCCACAGAACCGAAAAAAGAACATATCGGCATCAATGTTGAGAAATCCGCAGGTCCGAAAATTTTGGGCAAAATCGACCTCTCAACCATTCGCGAGACCACCAAAAAGGCGGACAAATCGGCTGCCGGCACTCCTGATGGCAAAAAGAAGAAAAGAAAGAGAATTAAACAGCAGACTGCCGTCAAGAATCTGAAGGAAGAAAACCAAAAGGCGAAGAAACCCGAGCCGAAGGTGGAAATCTCCGAAGAGGACATCCAGCGCCAAATCAAAGAGACCATGCAACGACTGGAACCACTGGGCAAGACCAAAGCAGCCAAGCGGAGAAGGGAGAAACGCCAGCACATCCAGGAAGAGCACCTCGAACAAGAGCGTCAGGAACTCGAACAGCAGAAGATTCTGAAGGTCACGGAATTCATCACCGCCAACGAATTGGCCACGTTGATGAACATCCCCGTAACCCAGATCATCTCCACCTGCATGAGCGTCGGACTGTTCGTCGCCATCAACCAGCGACTGGGAGCCGAGACCATCTCTCTGCTGGCCGAAGAGTTCGGTTACCAAGTGGAATTCGTCGGAGTGGATGACGGCAGTGAACACTCGGGCGCCGAGGAAGAAGACAAACCCGAAGACCTCCAGCCCCGCCACCCCATCATTACGGTTATGGGCCACGTTGACCATGGTAAAACCTCTCTGCTGGACTACATCCGCAAATCCAATGTCATTGCCGGTGAAGCAGGTGGTATCACACAACACATTGGTGCATACGAAGTTACGTTATCCGATGGAAGAAAAATCACCTTCCTCGACACGCCTGGTCACGAAGCGTTCACCGCTATGCGTGCGCGCGGTGCCAGAATCACCGACTTGTGTATCATCGTCATCGCTGCTGATGACTCCATTATGCCGCAGACCGTGGAAGCCATCAATCACGCGCAAGCTGCCGGCGTTCCGATGGTCTTCGCCATCACTAAAATCGACAAACCGCACGCCAACCCCGAAAAAATCAAAGAGGGCTTGGCCAATATGAATATCCTTGTGGAAGAATGGGGCGGCAAATACCAGTGCCAAGAAATCGACGCCAAGCACGGTACGAACGTCAACGAACTGCTGGACAAGGTTTTGCTGGAAGCCGAAATGCTGGATTTGAAAGCCAATCCGAACCGTCCGGGTTTGGGTACGGTCATCGAATCCTCTTTGGACAAAGGCAAGGGCTACGTGGCCAAATTGCTGATACAGAACGGCACGCTGAAAATCGGCGACCCGATTCTGGCTGGCAGCTGCTACGGCAAAGTCAAGGCACTTTACAACGAACGTAACCAGAAGGTGCAGTCGGTAGGACCGGCTTCCCCGGTTTTGCTGCTCGGTTTAGACGGCGCACCGCAAGCCGGCGACACGTTCAAGGTCTGCGAATCGGAGCAGGAAGCCCGTTCCATCGCCACCAAGCGCGCCCGTCTGCTCCGCGAACAGGGTCTGCGCACGCAAAAGCACATCACCTTGGACGAAATCGGACGCCGTATCGCCATCGGCGACTTCAAGGAACTGAACGTCATTGTGAAGGGCGATGTGGACGGCTCCGTAGAAGCCCTCGCCGACTCCTTGATGAAGCTCTCCACCGAACAGGTGCAGGTGAACGTCATCCACAAATCCGTCGGTCAGGTGACCGAAAGCGATGTTTTGCTGGCCTCCGCCTCCAACGCCGTCATCGTAGCCTTCCAAGTTCGCCCGTCTGCTGGTGCACGCAAACTGGCTGAAAAAGAGCAGATTGACTTGCGCACCTACTCCATCATCTACGATGCAATTGAAGAAATCAAGTCCGCTATGGAGTGTATGTTGGCTCCGAAGATCCGCGAAAAAGTGCTCTGCAACATCGAAATCAAAGAGGTCTTCAAAATTTCAAAGGTGGGAAGCGTGGCTGGCTGTATCGTTTTGGACGGCAAGCTGCAACGCACCACCAAGGTGCGCCTCATCCGCGACGGTATCGTCATCTATACTGGCAAACTGGGCTCACTGCGCCGCTTCAAGGACGATGTCAAAGAGGTTGTTTCCGGACAAGACTGCGGCTTGAACATCGAGAACTTCAACGACATCAAAGTGGGCGACATCATTGAAGGCTACGAAGAATACGAAGAAAAAGCAACCCTTTAATACCTTGTAAAAATGGCTATTTTCTCATTTCTTCACCGACCGGAGCCGAAGCGATTCACGTACAAACCGCGTTATTACGATCCCGACAAAGAAAAGGATGCGGAAACCGG
>ONXT01000040.1 GCA_900321845.1 uncultured Bacteroidales bacterium
GTGATTTGCGGCGGCAGCACCTCTCTCATCAGCCGCGTTCCCGCCTCGTCGTAATTCCTGAAAACAACCTGCGACGGCAAATTCCACTGTTCCAGGTTAAAATCGGGACAGGGCTTTTCGCTCTCTAAAACGATGTCTAATTGGGCGCTTAATTTTTCGAATTCCGCTTTTTTATCCGACAAATCCTTCAGCAGATGCTTGGTCGGCTCGCGGGTTGGGTCCAGAAAACAGAGCATCATCATCTTCCCGTTGTCGGTCTTCCAATCGAAGTTTTTATTGAAATAAGCCGTTTTGTCAAAGGAAATATGTTGGGTGTTTAATTTCCCCAAATCGCGATTTTGTGTTGTCAAATCTCTGAATACCAACTCTTTATGCAGATTATCATTGGGCTTGAGTTCAAAGAATTCCAGACGGGAAAGCACGGTTCCGTCATTGTAGCGACGGCCCGTGGAGAGCAGGTAATGTCCGCTTTCCAATTCCAAAGTAAAGGGGAGACTCCCCACTCGGGAATCGTCCTCGAAATCCAAGGATACATAATCGCCGTTTTCGTGTTTCTCTATGGTGTAATGGCTGTAATAGGTGGGCTTGAAATCGTCTTTTCCTGCATAATTGACTGTTAATTTTGCAGTTTGGATGGAGTTGTGTTTAACATTGTTCTGTTGGTCGAAGTTGACGGTCTGCCATTTCCCGTTCTCGTAGGCGTAGAGTTGATAGGTGGCGTTGTCGAGGTAGGCGGGAAGGTCCAAGGCGCGGCAGACGGCTACAAAGAAAATGTTGCGGGAGTGGCTGTCGGCGCGGCGAAGTCCATACACGCCCTCCGGTGAAATCGGACAGCCGAAATAGTTGCCGTCATTGTCAATGTTAATATTTCCCTGCACCCAGCTTTGGATATTCTGCACCGAAACCTTGCCGTTGAGTTCTTTTAACATTTTTTCATGCAGAAAACTCCGCCACGGACGCAGCCCTTCATTGGAAATACGAGGGGAGATGATGCCTTTCACATAAACGTCAAACGGATACTTTGTGCTGTCGTAATAGGTTTTATGTGCTTGGATTACAGCGGCTTGCAAATCCCTGAAATCCTTGTCGGAAAGGGATTGCAAAAGTTCGTTAAGATGGAAGTTCGCCTCTTTTTTGGCATTCCATTTTAACAGATTTTCAACTTCCGCATAGTTTCCTTCCGCCTTTTTGAGGAAGAATCCTATTTGCTGTTTGGTGAGATTCTTGTTCTTGACAAATTTCGCATCGTATTCCGTTTTGAATGTGGACATGTAGTCGGTGCGGATGGAGTCTTCGTAATGCAGGCGTTTTTGATTGATGGCGACCTTCTCCTCATCGGCGGTCACGATGTTTTCCTTACCGTACGGGGGAACGATGGTCAGTTCTTCCACATACTCTTTCCCGGCTGATTGGTCCATCACAATCGTCAGTTCGGTCTGTTCGCGGACATCAATCTTCTGGTATCCGAATTGCTTCCCATCGGTTGCCCAAATCAGCAGGTCGCCCAGCCCTGTCGTCAAAACGGCCTCTCCTTTCGCATCGGTTTTCTGCTGTGCGATGGGATAATATTCGGCGTAATTATACAACTTGAATTTAACAGTTACGTTCGGGAGGGGAGTGCCCTGCCCGTCCACCACGGAAATGGTGATTTTCTTCGTGTCTGCATAGTTGGGCAGCAGATTGATTCTCGATGACAAGTCGGTCTGGTAGGTGACGTCTTCGGTGCCGTTGTATTTCCCGAAGACATTGGTATGCACCATCATGGTGCGGGTGCTGGGGAAGGCGAACCAGCCCATGTTCAGTTCCGGGTCGGGTTCGCAGGCGCCAAGGAAGTACCATTGTCCGTCCACCCACACTTCCACCCATGCGTGGTTGTCGTCGGTGTGGGCCCAGCGCGGGGTGTAGCATTGGCGGGCGGGGATGCCCACTGCCCGCAGCGCAGTCACCAGGAGTGTTGACTCTTCGCCGCAGCGGCCATGCGAAGAGCGTATCGTCGCCAATGGCGATGAGGTGCGCGCATCCGACGGCTGGTAGGCCACCTTCTCATGACACCAGTGGTTCACCTCCAAAGCCGCATCGTACATCGACATACCGATGATGCGGTCTTTCAACTCATCGAAAAACACTTGCCGCGAATTGTCGAGATTCTCATTGTTGACACGGTAAATCAATACAAAATGGCGAAATATCTCCTCCGGAATCTCTTTTCCCCACGGGAAAAAATCCCTTGCTTCAAATGCTGAACGCACCTGTTGCAGGAAAAAGTCGCTGTTGTAGTCCGCCCAATCGCTCAGAGGCATGTAGGCATACAGAAACTCCATCGCTTCGGTCTCCTCCGGGGTGAGCGTGCCGTTGAAAGCCGGAACATGGTCTTTCCGTAGCTGGAAATCTTTTTGCATTTGTTCGCGATATGCTTGATTCTCAATAAAATGCTGCGCAAATATTGGGTGGCTTAGCGTGATGATTGCGAAAGCAAGAAGAAGTTTTTTCATTTTGTTAAGTGTGTTAAAAATGTTAAGCAATAATGTCGGTTCATCCACCGAAATCGTCGTAATGAATCATTTCGGGGGGAACGCCTAAAGAGTCGAGCATTTTCAAGACGGCCTGTAGCATCATGGGAGGCCCGCAGATGTAGTACTCGATGTCTTCGGGCGCGGGATGGTTTTTTAGATAATTGTCGAAAATCACTTGATGAATGAAGCCGGTGTAGCCGTTCCAATGGTCGTCGGGTTGCGGATCGGAGAGTGCAACGTGAAATTCAAAATTCCCATTGTTATCCGCAATCTGTTGGAAATCATTCATATAGAACAGCTCTTTGCGCGAGCGTCCGCCATACCAGAAAGTGGTTTTTCGTTGTGTATGCAGATTCTTGAATTGGTCGAAGATGTGCGACCGCATCGGGGCCATGCCCGCGCCGCCGCCAATGAACATCATCTCGTTGTCGGTGTCCTGTACGAAAAATTCTCCGTACGGCCCGGAAACCATCACCTCGTCACCCGGCTTTAAACTATATATGTATGAAGAGGCAACGCCTGGATTCACCTTTCCCATTCTCCCTTTCTTGCGGTTGAACGGCGGAGTCGCAATGCGCACATTGAGCATAACAATGTGATTCTCAGATGGATGGTTCGCCATTGAGTAAGCGCGCACCGTCGGGGTGCTGTTCTTCATCACCAGCCCGAACAACCCCATTTTCTCCCAATCTTCTCTGAAAGGCTGCGGAATGTCCATCTCCGAGAAAAGGACCGTGCAGGCGGGAATGTCCAGTTGCACGTATCCTCCCGACTTGAAATCGATGTTTTCGCCCTCGGGCAGTTCCAGCACCAGCTCTTTGATGAAGGTGGCTACATTGTTGTTTGACAGGACTTTGCACTTCCATTTCTTGATTCCGAAGAACTCTTTCGGGATCTCGATTTGCAAGTCTTCGCGCACCTTCACCTGACAGAAAAGCCGGTAGTTTTCGGCGGCCATCTTGCGGGAGATGTGCGTCAATTCGGTCGGAAGGATTGTCCCGCCGCCGGAAAGTACTTTCCCTTTGCAGGTGCCACAGGTACCGCTTCCGCCACACGCCGACGGCACGAAAACCTTCTCGTCGGAAAGCGCTTGCAGCAAAGAGCAACCGCGTTCGTGTTCAATCTCCTTCTCGCCGTTGATGGTGATTTTCACCTTGCCTTCCGGCACCATTTTCTTCCGTGCGTAAAGCAATATCGCTACCAGAATCCATATAATGACCAGAAAAATGCCGACCGCTGCGATGATTGTCCAAAAATCCATACTTCCCATCATTTAAATCCCTAAAAATGCCATGAATCCTATTCCTAACAAACCTGTGATGATGTAGGCTATGCCGTTGCCCTGCAAGCCCTTGGGAATGTTTGAGTATTTGAGTCGTTCGCGAATGGCCGCGAAAGCAACGATGGCCAAAAGCCAGCCGATGCCGGAGCCCAGCGCGTAGGAGAAGCTGTGCGCCACGGTCGGGAAATTCTTCTCCTGCATGAAAAGTGAAGCCCCTAAAATGGCACAATTAACAGCAATTAACGGTAGGAAAATCCCCAATGCCTGATATAAAACCGGCGAGAACCGCTCAATGATCATCTCCAGCAGTTGCACAATGCCCGCAATCACGGAGATGAAGATGATGAGGGAGAGGAACGACAAATCGACTGTCGCAAAGTGCGAATTGAGCCAAGTTAGCGCACCTTCTCCAAGTAAATATCTGTTTATCAGGTAGTTTAGGGGGACCGTGACGACAAGTACAAAACTCACCGCTACGCCCAAACCGAAGGCCGTCTTCACGTTTTTGGATACCGCCAAGTAGGAGCACATTCCTAAAAAATAGGCGAAAACCATATTGTCAATGAAGACCGAACGAACAAATATGTCTGTTAATTCATTCATTTCACGCTACTTTTTTTAGAATTTTTAATCCAGATGAGGGAGCCGACGAGGATGAGTGCCATCGGGGGCAGAATCATCAGTCCATTGTTGAGGTAGCCGGCTTCGTAGAACGACTGCGGTATGACGGGGTGGTTCCAAAGCGTGCCGGAGCCGAGAAGTTCGCGGAAAATGGCGACAATCACCAGTACCAGTCCGTAGCCCAGTCCGTTCATTAGCCCGTCGATGAGCGAGGGCAGCGGCTTGTGCGACATGGCGAACGCCTCCAAACGCCCCATAATGATGCAGTTCGTGATGATGAGCCCTACGAAGACGGAGAGCATTTTGCTGACATCATACACCACCGCTTGCAGCACTTGGTCAACGACAATGACCAGCGCGGAGACGATGAGCAGTTGCACGATAATGCGCACGCGTGGAGGTATCGTATTGCGTATCAATGAGATGATGAAGTTTGCGCAGGCGCAGACAATCGTGACGGAGAGGGCCATCACCACCGCCGGCTTCAGCTGTGCCGTCACCGCCAATGCCGAGCATACCCCCAGAATCTGCACCAGTATCGGATTGTCTTTGCTTAAAGGCCCTAAGTATTTTTTCATTTAAGTGATTTATTGTCAATGATTAAGCGATTCCGCAAGAGGTGGAATCATGGTTCATCTTTTATTGATTATTAGGATTGTTCATTATTTCTATCAAACTATTGTACATCATTTCGTCCACGCCCCGACTGGTGAGGGTGGCGCCGGAAATTGCATCCACGCGGTTTTCCAGTCCAATTGAATTTCCTTTTCCTTTTGCTATCACCTTGACTGACACGAAGTTACCGTTCTCGTCATATAGTTTTTTTCCGATGAATGAGGAGGAAAAATCGTCCTCCGTTATTTTGGCCCCCAAGCCTGGGGTTTCCGACTTATGGGAGAAAGCCACGCCTTTGATGGTTGTATTGTCCTCATTCAGAACCACATAGCCCCAAATCGCGCCCCAAAGTCCTTTGCCGTTCACGTAAACCACGTGACCTTGTGAGCCATCGGCGCACTGAATCGCATACATCTCGCGCCCTGTTTTTGACTTTTCTGGGCGGGTAACTTCGGCGAACAGAGCGTTGGCCTCGCTCTTATCAACATCCCCATAGCCAGCGGCCTTCAGAATCTGGCGGGCCTTTTCGCATTGCCGATTGGCTTCGCGCTGCGGCTTCAGCCCCAGCGAAACCGCCGATAGCAACACCGCGATGATAATCACTAATCCAGTGATATACAATAATATATATGTGTTTGAAAAGGTTTTGGACATTGGTTTCAAGTGTTTTTTCCGACGAGCAATTGAAATTCTCCCTTCTTTAATTCTTTTTCCTCAATATTCTTTTTTTACGATGGCGGATGTTGAGTTGAATAACGCAATAATCGATGAGCGGGGCGAAAATATTCATCAGCAGGATGGCCAGCATCATTCCCTCGGGGTAGCCTTTGTTGAGTACGCGGATGACGATGGCTATCGCGCCAATCAGGAAACCGTAGATGTATTTGCCTGATTGCGTGTGGGTTGCGGTTACAGGATCGGTGGCCATGAAGACGGCACCGAAGAGGAATCCGCCTAAGAGCAGGTGCTGCCAGCCGAGGATGGGGCATGCGCCGGTTGCGTGGAAAATCGTTCCTGTGAGGAGACCGCCGATGATCACGGAAATCATGATTTTCCAACTGGCTACTTGGGTGTAAATCAATAGGATGGCACCGAGAAGAATCGCAATTTTGGAGGTTTCTCCGAAGCTGCCGGGAATGGTGCCGATGAACAAGCTCCAATTGCTTGGCAGGACGCTGGTGCTCCCATTCATTACAAGCGACAGCGGTGTGGCGCCGGAAATGACGTCCGCGCTTTGTGAAATCCAAACGGCATCGCCTGAAATTACCGAAGGATAGGCGAAAAAGACGAAGGCGCGCGCCAAAAGTGCAGGGTTGAGGAAGTTGTAGCCGGTTCCGCCGAAGACCTCCTTGCCGAACAGAACGGCGAAGATGGTGGCCACCGACACAATCCAAAGCGGCACATCGGGCGGCATGATCATCGGAATCAGGAAGCCGGTCACGAAGAAGCCTTCCGCGATCTGATGCCCCCGCACCTGGGCGAAAATGGCTTCAACCAACAACCCGCTACCGTAGGTGACAATGACCAGCGGAAGCCATTTAAGGAATCCGTAACCGAATGATTGCCAAATGGTTGCGTCTTCTCCGATGGAGAGGAAATGCTGATGGCCCACATTCCACATTCCAAACAGCAATGCCGGAAAGAGCGCAATCATCACCGTAATCATAATGCGCTTCATATCCACCGCATCGCGGATGTGGCTCCCATTGGTCGTTATCTCTTTGGGTGTTAAAAGGAAGCTGTCGATGGCGTCGTAGGTCGAGTACAAGAAGTGAAACGGCCTGCCTTTCTCCAGCTTCTTTCCGATTTTATCGCTTAAATTCGTAAAAAAATCCATCATTGGTGTAGATTAAGCATTATGGTAGAGTAAAAACAGTCCATCGCGGATGATTTGTTGGCACTCCATTTTGGAAGGACACACCACCTCGCAAAGTGCAAAATCCTCGTCGTCAACCTCGTAGATGCCTAATTCCTCCATCTGCTCGATGTCTTGCGTCAGGCAGGCTTTCAGCAGGGATAACGGAATGATTGAGAAGGGGAAAACCTTGTCGTAAACGTCGGTCATCATGAAAGTGCGGCGGCCACCGTTGAGGGATGTGTTGTATATCAGGAAGTTGGAGTTGTTTTCTTTGTTGGTGAATTGGGATGGGTAGAGCCATGAGAGGTATGTGTGCGAGAAGCTCCACTTCCGTAAGCCGGGCAATAGCCATCCGATGATTTTGCGTTCGCCGCCTTCCGCAATGGCCGTCACTTGCGAATCGTAGAAATGGGTGGCGTTGAATTGCGTCATCTGCTTGCCAGTCAGTACGTTGCCTGCAATGTAGCGGATGTTTTCGGCACGGAGGGTCGCATCGTGACGGCGATGTCGCCGGCTGAAGTGCGACACAACGTTGTTGTTCTTGAGTATTTCAGACAAATCTGCTCCGTAAATCGTTGATATATAGCCTGGTTGCTCCATCTTGGGACCTGTCAGTGCGATGGTTTTCTCGAAAGAGAGTTCTTTTTAAAGGAAAAATCTGCCGATGGTGACCACATCCTGCGGATGAATATACCAAACGGTTTCCCCCTTGTCTATCGGAGCGATTCTATGAATTTGGGTACCGACGTTTCCAGCGGGGTGCGGCCCCTTAAAATACTGTATGTCAACATTTTCTGTTGATTCAAACAACGTGTTGTCATCGCCTTTGCGCAGGCAAAGATGGATAGGGGCGGTCCCGATGACTTGTTTGAGGATGCGGATGCCCTCTTTCCACTCATCTCCTTTGCCCTTTAGTAGAATTTTGTAGTCTGGTGCGAGAGGGGAAGAGTCAAAGCAAGAGATGAAGAGTGCTTTCGGTTGTGAATCGGGAGAGGGGATGACGGAGAAGGGTCGTTGGCGTAAGAATGGCCACAGCCCGTTGACCAACAACATTTGTTTCAATGAGTTAGCATCATTCGTTTCGCTGATGTCAACGGGGCGGGATGTCTCGGAATTGTCTTTTCGATCAATGATGATGGCTTCGATGGCGCGTTTCTCACCACGAACGATGGTGCGGACAGTTCCCTGTACGGGAGCGACCACAACGATGCGTTCGTCCTCTTTACGGCAGAACAGCGGGGTTCCGATTTCTACACTATCTCCTTCATTGACAAGTAGTTTTGGTTTTA
>ONXT01000153.1 GCA_900321845.1 uncultured Bacteroidales bacterium
GCTCCAGCGGATGCTTTCGGGGTCGAAGCCGTAGTCATGCCATACGAGGATGGAGTTCTCATCCTTCAGCAGTTTGAACGCCGCAGCGGTATCAGACTTCACGCTTTCGTAATGATGGTCGCCGTCAATGAAGACAAGGTCGAACTTCTTCTCGTAGGGTGCGAAATCAAAGTGCAGCGAATTTCCGTAGATCTGCTTGACATTGGGCAGATTCTTTGAGAAAAATCCGTGTAAATCAGCGTATTCCTCCGAATGTGTGAGCGCAATAATCTCTTCCCTTGAAAGATTGAGCGTGGTGCATTCCGGCACGACGGATGCAACGTTGGCCACGCTTTCGCCGCGCCATGTGCCGATTTCAAAATAATTCTGCGCGCCAATCTTTTTGGCCAAAGCCCTCAATAGGGCGAT
Organism: uncultured Bacteroidales bacterium; assembly: GCA_900321845.1. Classification (GTDB taxonomy): domain Bacteria; phylum Bacteroidota; class Bacteroidia; order Bacteroidales; family WCHB1-69; genus UBA1756. The sequence goes on from ONXT01000153.1 coordinate 409, forward strand.
GTCGATGGGCATCGTTGCGCCTGACAGGTAGGCATACGGGTCGGCAACTTCTTGAAAATCAGGAAATAACTCATCAATATGAAGCATTGGTAACCCGTTGGGGATGGGAAATTGCTTCAGCACCTCATCCCGCTGGGTACTCTCGTCATTGAGAATCAAATTCAAAAGATAGGGCTTTTTAAGGATTAATCCGAATGCCTTGAGTGCTTTACTGATTTTGTTCATCGTTGTTTTGCGAAGGTTTTGAATGGATAAAAAGTCGTGCCTGTTCCTTGAAATAGCATACATCCTCCTTGGAAATCAGGCAGTCGCGCAATTTGAAACGGCTTTGCGCGAAGAAGAAGACGATGAGGAAGATGGCGTTGGCGGCATACGCGATGCTGGTGGTGACGGCTGCTCCGTAGATGCTGTAGCGCGGGATGAGCGTGAAGCCGAGAACGAAGGTGAAAACCAGCCCGCAAAGCGAGGAGTAGATGTTCATCTCGTATCTCCCGATGCCGGAATAGTAGTGGCCTACAAGCAGATAGATGCTGAAAAGCAGCACGCCCGGCGCCAGAATGCGAATCAGTACACCCACCTCGCCGAACTCCGGACCGAAGAACCACAGGAAGAATGCCGACGGGAAACAACTGAGTACGAGAATGGCGGCAAATGAGAAGGCGAAGCAGATTTTGATGAGTTTCAATGTTAATTTCTGTGAATAGTCGGTGTCGTCAGCATTGGCGATGCGCGCATATTGTACCAGCGCGATGCTGCGGGCGATAATCCAGATGGCTTCAGCCAACGAAACCGCGTTCGAGAAGATTCCCGTACTTCCTTTGTCAACGTAACTTGCTAATAAATAGTAGTTTAAGCGAAGATTGAAAAATTGTACAAAATGTCCCGCCTGATTCAGAATGCCATATTTGCATAAATCCTTTAACACATTTTTATACTCATTGAAAGGGCAGAGACGGAAACTTCTGAACTCTTTGCCCAGCATCCCCAAACTGATGAGAAAACTGCCTCCGTATGCGATGTAAAGTGCTATGATATAGGCATTTATATTGAGTATGTCGCAATAGAAATAGCAGATGAGCAGTGTGGTCAGGATGGAGACCGGCTGCCAAAGGTTGGCATAGTTGGCGGCAGTGACCCGCTCCTTTCCCACCAGCAAAGTCGTGTTGACGGTGCTCAGCGAGGAAAACACCGCCAGCATGCAGATGTGCAGCGTGATGCCCGTGCCGAGGTCGTGATAGAAGAGAGGGATGATGCCCGCTGCCACCAAACCCACTAATGTGGACCAGAGGTAGGAGGGGAGGAGGAGTTTGGAGAAGGGGTGCTTGGGGGCGAGATAGACCAATGCGGAACCGCTGATGATGTCGGAGAAAATGAGGATGAAGGTGATGGTGGTGAGCATCAGCGTCTGTTCGCCCTTGCCCACGTCGCCCACCGCTTGCGAAATCACCGCTGCAATCGCAAAGTTGATGGCTGCGGTCAGGAATTTGGTGCCGAACGTGTTGAGGATTTTCTTGAACACGGGTGTCTCTTTTAATAAAGCTGCTCGATGTCGCCCTTGCCCTCGCGGATGATTTCGAGTTCGTCGCCGGTGCAGTCCACGATGGTGGAGGGCACGTTGTCGCCGTATCCGCCGTCGATGACGATGTCAACCTGGTCGCCGAAGCGCTCGTAAATGAGCTCGGGGTCGGTGGTGTACTCCACGAGTTGGTCGTCGTCTTTCACGGAGGTGGAGAGGATGGGGTGCCCCAGTTGGTTGACAATTTCCCGGATGATGTTGTTGTCGGGCACGCGGATGCCTACGGTCTTCTTGTTGCTCTGCAGCAGTTTGGGCACGTTGTTGTTGGCTTCGAGGATGAAGGTGTAGGGGCCGGGCAGCACGCGCTTCATCACCTTGAAGATGTTGTTGGCGATGGGCTTGGTGTAGTCGGAGATATTGCTGAGATCGTAGCAGATGAATGTCATTGCGTCCTTCTTTTTCTTGTCGCCGAGCAGGTCGGTGATGCGTTCGATGGCTTTCTGCTTGAAAATATCGCACCCGATTCCGTAGATTGTGTCAGTCGGATAGATGATAATGCCGCCATTCTGAAGGCAGCTGACCGCCTTCTGGATCTCGCGCGGATTTGGGTTTTCTGGGTATATCTTGAGGAACATAATGACCGTAAATAAAAGAGGGTAAGCTACTTACATCACATCGCTACAACCAATGTACCCTTGCTGCATTCCTGCCCTGGGGGAGTTGAAAGGGA
>ONXT01000050.1 GCA_900321845.1 uncultured Bacteroidales bacterium
ATTGTTGACGCTGCCGTTGCCAAGGTTCTTCTGGATGGCGTCACGGCCGACGTTAGAAGTGGCAAAAACGCCTTCGCCTTCAAGCGGGGCACTCACCGACACGCCTTGCAATTCGTAGTACTTGACGCTATCTTCTTGCTGCGCGACAGCAGTACGCACGCCCAATGCGAAAACGGTTAATAAAAGAATTGTCTTGATAGTCCGTGCTGCGGACTTTTGGAAGTTTTGTTTGTTTTGCTGCATAACTCTAACAATTTTAGATGGTTAAAAATAAAACTGAAAGAGGGAAAAAAGAATATCGCGAAACTCTCCCTACGTCGGCATTATCCGAATCAGGTTCATTGGGTCTATTCTCAGCCTTTCGGCACCCCTTTCTTTTCGGCGGCAAAAGTACGACTTTTTTCTTTTATTTGAACCGTGAAAAAAATTTTGCGGGGTCAGTCAGCCAACACGGATTTTTTGTACCTTTGCACCCGCATTTTGTAAAAAAAATCAAAACATCAATATATCGTGAAAAAAATTGACCCTATTGAGAATTTTGAAAACTCTCGCAAGAAAATCGGTTACAAAAACCGCAAGGAAGCCACTCAAAAAGATTACGATCGCCTCGGCTTCAAGTCGGGCCTGGAAGTGCATCAGCAACTTTTGACAGAAAAGAAACTTTTCTGCCGTTGTCCCGCCGGACGTTTTCAGAAGCCGAACGAATACGACGCGGAGATCATCCGCCACATGCGCCCCACCCTCTCCGAGATGGGCGAATACGACGGCACCGCACTGATGGAGTTCCGAACCAAGAAGGAGATCGTCTATCACATTGCCAATCCGACGGCCTGCACCTACGAAATCGACGACACGCCTCCGTTCTTCATTGACAAACAGGCTGTTGAAATCGCCATCGAGGCGGCCCTTGCTTCCAAAATGAGCATCGTGGGCGAGCTGCACATCACCCGCAAGCAGTACCTCGACGGCTCCATCCCAACGGGCTTCCAGCGCACCGCCATCATCGGCATCGAAGGGTCGCTCCCGCTGAAACACAAGAATGTGAAGTTGATACAGATGAGCTTGGAGGAGGATGCCTGCCGCGAAGTCTCCGACATCGGCCACCGCCGTATCTATCGCACCGACCGCCTCGGTATGCCGCTGATTGAAACGGTGACCTATCCAGAGCTGATGAATCCGGACGAACTGATGGAAGCCGGCAATGCCATCCGCTTCCTGAACCGCAGTTTGGGCAAGATGCGCGTAGGCATCGGCGCCGGCCGTGAAGACGTGAACGTGAGCTGCAAAGGCGGCACCCGCGTTGAAATCAAAGGCGTGGCCCACACCAAATGGATACCCGAACTCTCCCACAACGAAGTCTATCGCCAGTGGGCGCTGCTCGCCATCCGCGACTTGCTGAAAAAACGCTGCAAGAAGGATGACTGGAAGATGACCTCCTTGAAACTCAACCCCAAAGAGTACAAATTCTACTTCACTCCAGTGGTGGATGCCATCAACCACGGCGAGCAACTGTGGGCGGTCAACCTGCCTCACTTCGCCGGTCTGCTCTCCCACTTCACCCAACCCGGCAAGCCGTTCTACGACGAATTTGCCGGCCGCCTGAAGGTGATCGCCTGCATCGAACGTCCCAACATGGCCAGCAGTGAGGATCTCGACGACGTGATCAGTGACCACGTTTTCGCGCAAGTCGCCGCCAAGATGAACGCCGGTGCCGACGATGCCCAAATCATCTTCTGGGCACCCGAAGCCGATGCACAGATGGCCCTCGACGTAATCGAGGAACGCGCCCTGATGGCCTTCGACGGCGTGCCGAAAGAAACCCGCAAGTCGCTGAAAGACGGCACCACCATCTTTGAACGCGTGCTGCCCGGCGCCGACCGTATGTACCCCGACACCGATTCAGCCCCGATTCCGCTGGACAACTCCTACATCGAGGAAATCCGCAAGAGAGTGCCCGCCGTGGAACTGCCCGCACGCTACGAGCAATTCCAAAAGTGGGGCATCCCCGAAAACTGCTACTTCTACCTGCTCACCAACAACCTCTTCCCGCTTCTTCAACGCATGGTGAAAGAACTGAAACTCGACGGCAAGTACATCGGAACCTTTATGGGACAACGCTTTAAACACATCCATGGCGTCCATCGCGCACTGCCTTTCAGCTACGAACGCATCTACGACCTGTTCGCATACCTGAAGAAGAACAAGATCGATTCTGCTGTGGCACTGACGATGGTGGAAAAGATGTTCAACCAGCCGGAAGCCAGCTTCGAAGAACTGCTGCCAATACGCTACACAATGAACGTCAATGCCGAGCTGAAAGTGGCCGAGGACGCGAAAATGCTTAAAAAACAGTTCGTTCCCAACCGCAAGCGCACCAATGCCAACGACAAATTCAACTATGTGATGGGAATGTTGCGCGCAAAATACGAAGGCCGTGTCAGCATGGACAAATTGGCGAAGGCTGCCAAATAATGCAAGATAAAGTCGTGACCGACAACTTATTACAGAAATTTTCACAAAGCACTGTCCTCGTCATTGGCGATGTGATGGTGGATGCATATCTGAACGGGAGCGTCGGGCGGATTTCCCCCGAAGCCCCCGTTCCGATTGTAGATATCCAAGAACGCACCTACCGCGCAGGCGGAGCCGCCAACGTGGCCATCAACCTGCAATCGCTTGGTGCTCAGCCGATTCTCTGCTCCGTCATCGGCAACGATGCCAAAGGGGAACTTCTGCAGGAGATTTTGCAAAAAAACCATCTGAAAACAGATTACCTCATTCCCTCCACTTTTCGCAAAACCACCATCAAGTACCGCGTGATTGGCAACCAGCGCCAAATGCTCCGCATCGACGAAGAGGATCTCTTCCCGCTGAAAAAGGAAGAAGCGGCGGATTTCCTGCAAACCGTCAAGCAAATCATTGACAACCAGAAGGTGGATGCCATTGTTTTTGAAGACTACGACAAGGGCGTCCTGTCGAAAAGCGTGATTCAGACGATTGTGGGATGGGCCAAAGCCCAAAACATCATCGTGACAGTGGATCCAAAGCGTAAAAATTTCTCTCATTATCAAGGAGTTACATTATTCAAACCCAACTTGAAAGAGTTGAAGGAGGGGTTGCAGGATGAGGACAAAACGTTTTCGATAGAAACGGTGCAACAGTTGATGCGGGATTTTGCGACGGAGCACCAAATTGACTACCTGTTCACGACCTTATCGGAGAAGGGGGTGGCGATGTACGACCGCCAAGAGGACTCCTTCTTTACGGAGCCAGCCTATTTGCGAAAAATCAGCGATGTTTCCGGCGCCGGCGACTCAGTGATTGCCACTGCAACACTCTGTCTTTTAGCAGGTTTGCCCATTCATAAGGTGGCACAGGTGGCCAACCTCGCCGGCGGCATCGTGTGCGAGTACAGCGGCGTAACCCCCGTTCACCAACAACAACTCATGGACGAAATCCGTAAATATAATATTGTATAGCCTCTCATCTCTAAAATGAATTACCGTTTTTCCACCCCAATACAGATCAAGATGTGCGATTTGGACCCGTTCGCACACGTGAA
>ONXT01000019.1 GCA_900321845.1 uncultured Bacteroidales bacterium
CCTCGGCACCCGCTGCACCGTTTTTATGAACTCAAAAGTTAAACAGGCCATGCAAGAAGGAGCAGCCGTAGAAGATATCGCCGCCGGATTCAGCTACTCCGTGGTCAAAAACTGTCTTTTCAAAGTATTGAAACTCAAGAATATAGAAGAATTGGGCGACCGGATTGTCGTTCAAGGAGGCACTTTCCGCAACCACAGCATCGTACGTGCACTTGAAAAGATGACCGGTTGTAACGTCTCCTTCTCCGACATGCCCGAACTGATGGGCGCCTACGGAGCCGCACTCTATGCCCTGCGTCACACCTCTAAACCCACCCAAGAATGAATTCCACTACCCATAAAACCAACTTGTCAGACCTGATTCAGGCGAATTCCTACGAATCGGAATTTGAAATCTGCCCGGGCTGTGAAAACCACTGCACCGTCAAACTGTTTCATTTTCAGAACGGTAACACATTTTTTTCGGGCAACAACTGCGAAAAAGTCTATTCCAACACTTCCGACCACGTGCGGAAAGGAGTGAACATGTTCGCGGAAAAATACCGGCTCCTGTTTACACCGCCAGATAAAAAAGTTCCCGACACTGCGCAAAAAATTGGCATACCGCGCGGACTCGGGATGTACGAGAACTACCCCTTCTGGCGCACCCTCTTCACGGAATGCGGTTTCAAGGTCGTGCTTTCGCAGGCTTCCGGTAACAAGTTGTACGAAAGCGGGTTGCGTTCCGTCATGGCCGACAACATCTGCTTCCCTGCCAAGTTAATGCACGGGCACATCAATGATTTGGCGGCCAAAAAAGTGAATCGGATTTTCTATCCCTATGTGGTTTATGAAAGAAAGGAGGACGACCAATCGGGCAACAGCTACAACTGTCCGATTGTGGCCGGCTATTCCGATGTAATTAAAAGTTCAATGGAGCCGGAAAAGCGCTTCGGGATTCCCTTTGATGCACCTATTATCACTTTCAGCGATGAAAAACTGCTCTTCAACTCCTGCTGGGATTATCTTAAAAAGTTAGGAATATCAAAAGATACCGCCAAGACAGCCGTTCAAAAGGCGTATAACGCACAATGCAATTATTTGGCAGAATTAACCAGAAGAGCGAACGAAATTCTCAGCGAGGCCGCACGTGAAAACCGGATGGTGATTCTGCTCGCAGGCCGTCCCTACCACATTGACCCGCTCATCGAGCACAAAATTTCTCAGGCGATTTCCGCCATGGGCATTGACGTGATTACGGAGAATGTCGCTTCGGTAAGCGGCGCCGGGGTATACAACGAACTGAATGCGCTGACGCAATGGAGCTACCCGAACCGAATATTCAAGGCGGCCTATTTTGTCGGCAATTCGGCTTACAGAAATTTGCATTTTGTACAACTCACCTCCTTTGGATGTGGCCCGGATGCCTTCATTTTAGATGAAGTCAACGCCATTTTGAAACGCTATCACAAAAACCACACGATTTTGAAAATCGATGACGTGAACAATATCGGTTCGCTCCGGCTGCGTGTGCGCTCGCTGGTGGAATCGGTTTCAGACGACAGCATTCCGACACAACCGGCAGTTAGTCAGCCAACTCCATACGTCACCACCGCGGTTTTCGACAAGTATCAGCGCCGTCGCACGTTGATCGCACCCTACTTTGCGGAGGGCTACTCGGAGTTCATCCCATCGGTTTTCAAGGTGGCGGGGTACAAACTTGAAATGCTCCCTATAGGCTGCCAAGCTGATGCAGAGATGGGGTTGAAATATGCAAACAACGATGTATGCTACCCCGCAACAATTGTCATCGGCTCCATCATGAACGCGCTGACCAGCGGGAAATACGACCCTGACGATGTGGCGGTGATCATGACGCAGACGGGGGGACAATGCCGCGCTTCCAACTATTTCTCATTGATTAAGAACGCTTTAGTGAGCGCTGGTTTGCAAAATGTGCCGGTTATTTCGCTGGCTACCGGCGCGGGACTCAACAACAACCAACCCGGCTTCAAACTGCAATGGAGAAAACTTCTCGGAGTGGTGCTCAATGTGATGCTCTATGCAGATTGCTTAGCAAAACTTTATCACGCTACCATCGTACGGGAAACGGAACCAGGAATCACGCTCCAACTGCGCCAAAAATATACCGAGTTGGCCTGTGAATTGATTGAAAACAACCAATCCAAACAGTTGCAAAAACTGATGGCAGAAGCGGCTGAAGAGTTCACAAAACACACGGACATCAACAAGAAAACGCCAGTTATTGGCATAGTTGGAGAGATTTATGTGAAGTACAATGGATTCAGCAACAAATTCGTTTCCAATTGGTTAGAGGAAAATGGCGTGGAGGTTGTCGCACCTGCTCTATACAACTTCTTCATGACGCGCTTCCCCAACTACCACATCCGCAAAAAACATTTCATGCAAAATATCAGCACACCACTTTGGCTGACAGACACTATCTACAAATATTTGCACAAGCAGGCTCAAAAGTATGACGGCTTTTGCAAGGTGCATCCGTTTTACCGGCCATTCAGCAACATTTTCCACGATGCGGAATTGGCGGGAAAAGTGGTCAACTTGGCTGGCGATTTCGGAGAAGGCTGGGAACTTCCAGGCGAGATCAGTCACCTCGCAACGCAAGGGGTGGAAAACGTGGTAAGCCTTCAACCCTTCGGCTGCATCGCCAATCACATCATTTCCAAAGGGATAGAAAAGAAAATCAAACAGGTCTATCCACACTTGAATCTGCTGTTCCTTGATTTTGACAGCAGTACTTCCGAAGCCAACGTCTTCAACCGCCTTCATTTTATGGTGGAAAATGCAAAAAAAAGTATCAACTAACAGTGAGCGGCAATTAGAAGCAAATGCTCAAAAATCTCAAGTAAAATGAAAAAATCACAAGTAGAGGAGCAAATTCTGCGTGCAGCAGAGGAACTTTTTATGGAGAAGGGATTCGATGCCGTTTCAACCACCGACATCGCACGGAAAGTAGGATGCAATCAAGCGTTGGTGCATTACTATTTTCGCACGAAAGACAATCTGTTTTTGCAGGTGTTTCTGCAAAAATTTAGCATAATCATGTCCAAAATTTCATCTGAAATCACTCCGAACGAACATGATTTTTTTGTAATATTGGATAGATTCATAGATACTTACTTCGAGATGCTCAGCGAAAACCGCACCTTGCCGTTTTTTTTAGTCAACGAATTGCTGCTCCGTCCCGAAAGGCGCGAAATCGTGCGGGAACACATCTCAAACAATTGTGAATACCTTGAGTATTACCACAGTATCGACCAGATGGTGAAAATGGAAATTGGCAAAGGCACCATCCGACCGATAGAAACGATGGACCTCACACTGGATTTGATTTCGCTCATTGTCTTCACCTTCATCTCCCTTCCAATGTACAGCGACTTCTTCCATCAAGACGAGGAGCAAATCAACACCTACCTCCTTCGTCGGAAGAAAGAGGTCAAAGAACTGGTAATGAGGGGGATTGTGATTAATAAGCAGTAAGCAGCTGTCAGTTGTCAGCCGTCAGCTTCTTCATGATTTCGATATTGGCGCGGACGGTCTTTTCCGATTCAAGAAAGCGTTGTTTGTCATCTTCATCCAGCTCTAAATCAATCACTTGTTCCACGCCATTGGAGCCGAGGATGACGGGCACGCCGACGCAGATATCGTGCATTCCGTACTCGCCATCAAGGAAGGCACAGACCGGGAAAACGCGTCGTTGGTTCAGCACGATGGCCTCAATCATCTGGCAGATGGCCGCACCGGCGGCGTGCCATGCGGAGGTGCCCAGCAATTGAATCAGTTCATCACCGCCCATTCGGGTACGCTGGATGATTTTGTCGATTTTCTCCTTTGACATCAACTGCCGGATGGGAATGCCACCGATGGTGGTGTAGCGGGGTAGCGGCACCATCGTATTGCCGTGGCCGCCCAAAATCAGTGCCTGAATATCCTTGGTGGAGACATTAAGCTCTTCGGCGATGAATGAACGATAGCGGGCGATGTCGAGCAGGCCAGACATGCCCATGACGCGATTCGGGGCAAAGCCGGAAACCGTCATGGCGCAGTAGCAAAGCACATCCAAGGGATTGGAAACCATAATGATAATGGACTCGGGCGAATACTTGGCCACTTGGGAAACCACGCTCCGCACGATGCCCGCGTTGGCGGTGATGAGGTCGTTGCGCGACATGCCCGGCTTGCGCGACATACCTGAGGTGACCACGACAATGTCGGAACCTGCGGTGGCGGAGTAATCGTTGGTAACACCCGTCACGATGGTGTCGAAACGTTTGATGGCAGCGGCCTGGCGCATGTCGAGCGCCCTTCCTTCCGCTTTTCCATATACGATGTCGAGCAGAACAATCTGGTTCACAGTGCCCGTTTCAGCCAGGCAATAGGCGGTGGCGCTTCCTACAGCGCCCGTTCCGATGATGGAGACTTTTGACATGATTTATCTTGCAATTGGTTAATGCCCGGCGGCATAGCGCGTGTACGTATGAGCCATCTGAGCAGGTTTCGGTCAACAATTGAATTTTCAACGTTGCAAAATTACGATTTTTTGCATAATAAATATATTGTCAATTGGCAATTCATTTGTATCTTTGCGCGTTTTTTGAAACAGAAGTCAATTTAAGTTCAATTTATTATAAACCATTAAAAATCAAAAGATTATGGCATTTAATTTAAGAAACAGAAACTTTTTGAAATTATTGGATTTCACTCCGGAAGAGATTAAATTCTTATTGACCCTGGCTGTTGACCTCAAAAAGGCAAAATATACCGGCACTGAACAACCGACTTTGAAAGGCAAGAACATCGTTCTTTTGTTCGAGAAAGACTCCACCCGTACCCGTTGTTCCTTCGAAGTGGCCGCCCTTGACCAAGGCGCGCACGTAACCTACCTTGGACCCTCCGGCTCCCAAATGGGCAAGAAGGAATCCATGAAGGACACCGCACGCGTGCTCGGCAGAATTTATGACGGCATCGAGTACCGCGGCTACTCCCAGGAGATCGTCGAAGCCCTCGGCAAATACTCCGGCGTGCCCGTTTGGAACGGTCTGACCACTGAATTCCACCCCACCCAAATCCTCGCCGACTTCATGACGATGATGGAACACTGCGACAAACCGCTCAACAAAATGTCGTTCTGCTTCTTGGGCGATGCCCACAACAACGTCGGCAACTCCCTGATGGTAGGTGCCGCCAAAATGGGCATGGACTTCCGTGCCGCCGCCCCCAAAGAGTGCCAGCCCGACAAGAAACTCGTTGAAGAGTGCAAGAAAATCGCCAAGGAAACCGGTGCAAAAATCACCATCACCGATGACGTTGACAAAGCCGTCAAGGGTGTTGACTTCCTCTACACCGACGTATGGGTATCAATGGGTGAACCCGCCGAAGTATGGGCACAACGCATCAAACTGCTCTCTCCCTACCAAGTGAACGCAGCCGTTGTGAAGAAAACCGGCAACCCGAACGTGAAGTTCCTCCACTGCCTGCCCTCTTTCCACAACAGAGAAACCGTTATCGGCGAAGATATCTACCAAAAATACGGCATTGAAGCAATGGAAGTGACCGATGAAGTATTCGAGTCCCCGATGTCCATCGTTTTCGACGAGGCTGAAAACCGCCTCCACACCATCAAAGCCGTGATGGTAGCCACCCTCGGAAAATAATCCGACCTACCAAAACGTTGGTTTACAGAATACTATGTTCCCGTAAACCAACGATTTAGTCGGTCGGATTATTTTCCGAGAGTGGCAA
>ONXT01000205.1 GCA_900321845.1 uncultured Bacteroidales bacterium
CGTGATTGGAATTTCTTGTATTATCATTTAATTTTGCAGGTTAGTGCTTTAAAATTGACTAAAATGAAATTCCGCTTCCTTTTCTGGTTAATGATTGGCTGCTTGTTTCCTTTTTGGCAGGTGACCGCAGCCGCTCCATGGAATCCGAGGCCTGAATTTCATAGCTTTCTTTCTACTTCCTCCGAACAGCTTCTCCCATCGGGGTCCCCTTCTTCCGATTGGGCTTCCAAAACCTTGAAATCCATGACGCTTGAACAGAAAATCGCACAGCTGATTTTTGTTCAAGTCTATTCCAATACTTCTGCCAAGCATCAGAAAACGCTCATAGAGTCCTTCCGGAAACAACAGTTTGGGGGAGTGTGCTTTTTCGATGGCGGGCCGGTTCGCCAAGTTCGTCTGACAAACCAGTTGCAGGCCGTATGCAAAATCCCTTTGATCATTTCGATTGATGGTGAGTGGGGACCCTCGATGCGCTTGGACAGCTGTTTGGAATTTCCGCGCCAGATGGCGTTGGGTGCCCTCCCTGATTCCGACCTTCCGCTGATTTCCAAGATGGGGCAGGCCATTGCCCGTCAGTGCCGCACTTTAGGAATCCACCTTAATTTTGCACCGTGTGTAGATATCAACAATAATCCACAAAACCCTGTCATCAACAGTCGCTCTTTCGGGGAGTCGCGGGAATTGGTGGCCAACAGGGCATTGGCGATTCTTAACGGAATGCGTAATGAGGGCGTTGCCGGTTGCGCCAAGCACTTTCCCGGTCATGGTGACACCCGCGTTGATTCTCATCTCGATCTGCCGGTCATCAATAAATCCTGCTCCGAAATAGAGAATCTCGAACTTTATCCTTTCCGTCAGCTCATTGACAACCATGTTGATTTCGTGATGGTTGGTCATCTCAACATACCTGCACTTGACAGTGCAAAAAAATCCATTGCTTCTCTCTCCAAGCCGATTGTGACGGATTTGTTGAGGAACGAGTTGGGTTATCAGGGGTTAGTCATTACGGATGCCTTGGGGATGAACGGGCTTCGCAATTCGTACAAGACGCCCGGTGAGGCGGAAGTGCGTGCGCTTCTTGCCGGAGTGGATGTCTTGTTGATGCCCAATAATCTTCAGGAAACCATCTCTTATATTAAAAACGCCGTCCGCAAGGGACGTATTTCGGAAGAGCTTATTGATGAGCATTGTCTTCGCGTTCTCCGCTTCAAGTCTTCGCATGGGCTGGAGCATTTTGAGCCGCTTTCCGAAAAGGGTGTTTTTGCCAAAATGAATTCCGCTGCTGACAAGGCGCTGGTGGATTCCATTGAAGCCGAGTCACTCACCCTTCTTCGAAATGAAGCGCATATTCTGCCGATTACGCCCGACCGTATCGCCTCCACGTTGCTCCTTTGCATCGGTGGTGCATCCGATTCGGCATTTTTCAAACAACAGGCGAAACAGTATGGCATTGGATATATGCAACTGAATCGTTCCATCAAAAAATCGGATTATACGGACTTGATGGCAAAAATGGCCCCTTACTCGACGGTTATTGTCACGATGCTGAGCACGAATCAGACCTTGAAATACAATTACGGCATCTATAATGAGTCGGTTGAATTTCTGAATGAGGCGATGGCGGGGAAGAATGTGGTACTGGCACTGATGGGAAATCCTTATGCTTTGCAAAGATTTACGAAATTGGATGATTACCAGTCGGTGATAGTCGGGTATGACGACACTAAAAATGCCGTGGCATCGATGCTGCGATGTGTTTTCGCCAAACGTCAATTCACCGGTAAGTTGCCGGTTTCCGTTTTGGGATTCGCTTCAGGAACCGGTTACAAGGCTATTCCGCTAATCCATCGAACCTTGCGCCTCATTTTGCCCTCCGTTTCTGCTTTGCCCGACAAAACCAATTACCATATCGACTCCCTGGTTCAGGGCTGTATTGATAAAAAGGTGCTTCCCGGTTGTCAGGTGATGGCCTTGAAATCCGGCAAAGTCGTCTTCTACAAGAATCTCGGTTTTTTGAAGTACGATGGCAAAATACCGGTCAATGCATCCACGATGTATGATTTGGCATCGATGACGAAAGCGTTGGCAACGACTTTGGCTGTAATGAAACTTTATGACAATCAGCAAATTAAGTTGAACGACAAGGTGGGAGATTACTTGGATTATACATCAAAGACTCCTGTGGGTAAAATCACGATTGCCGAGTTGCTCACCCATACTTCCGGTCTTGCTGCCTTTATCGGTTTTTATCGCGACATAGCTTCCAAGGGGCAATGGGACACCGATTATCTGCATACAGAATGGAGTGAGAAATACTCGGTTAAGGTTGCGGAGAATGTTTTCCTGCGCAATGATTTCCCCGACCTCGCTCGCAAACGCATCGCCACTGCGAAGTTGGGAAGCAAGAAATATGTTTACAGCGACTTGAATTTCATTCTTTTGAAAGATATTGTGGAAAAGATAACAGGGGAGGGGATGGACGAGTATCTTACCGAGCATTTTTATTTTCCGATGGGCCTGCGCCGCACCGGCTTTAACCCGAGGGAGTTCATTGAAGATGCCAATATAGCTCCGACGGAGGATGACCATTACTTCCGCAATCAGGTCTTGCAGGGATATGTGCACGACCAGTCCGCAGCCATTTTCGGCGGGGTGAGCGGCAATGCGGGGCTTTTTTCTACGGCGCAGGAGGTTTCCGTCATCCTTTCGATGCTGATGAACGGCGGCAAGTATGAGGGCGTCTCGTATCTGTCGGAGGAGACCGTCCGCTTCTTTGAGGCCACTTACCCGCTTCACGGCTGTAAACGCCGTGGGCTCGGCTTCGATACCCCTTCTTTTGCTGAAAAGAACCCCGTCCTGCCTTCCATGGCCGGCTCAAGAACTTTCGGACATCAAGGTTTCAC
>ONXT01000005.1 GCA_900321845.1 uncultured Bacteroidales bacterium
CAAGTTGATGTTCTGGTTCTTCAATTCTTCCAGAACGAAATTCTTGCGGTAGTCGTACTGGTCGGCAAGAACTGCGAATTTCGACAGTTCATCGACAGAGTGCTTGATGTTGGTAGTGAAAATGTTCTTTTCGCCTTCGAAAACAGCGATTTTAGTGGAGGTGGCTCCAGGATTGATGGCAAGAATTTTGTTTCTCATTACTAAAAATTATTGTTAGTTAATTATTCTGCTGGCATGTAGGTGGAAACGATTTTGGTTTCGCTGTATCCGGTACCGGCGTTGGTGCATACGTATGCGCGCACATAATAGATGGTGTCCGCAATGGCACCGGTGTATGTCTCGTCGAAGGCGGTGGAAGTGACATCTTCCATGGATATTACAGTCGTTACGTCTTCCCCTTTATAAGTCGGGTCGGGCTTGAGACTGAACAGAAAGCCTTGTTCGTTGAAGTATTTGACTCCGCCGTTGTTTGTCACGGTGCCTTCGCAGTCCAAAAGGTACGTGGTGCCGCTGAGAATGGGAGTCACGGACAAATCAACGGTTGCAGGTTCGAATTTAGTGCAGCCGCTGCCTAAAATCAATAATAATCCTAAGATGACTGAGAAAAAATACTTTTTCATAATGATTGGCTTTTGTGTTAAAAATCGGTCGCAAAAGTAATAAATTTTTCCGAATAATCGGAGCTCCCTCAAAATTAATCTCAATAATCTCTTTTTCCTCATTTTGAATCAATTAAAATCGTATTTTTGCAAATTCAAATTTTGGCTTATTATATATTATGAAAAACAGCGATAATCCGCAGGAAAAAAGAAGTTTCAACAAGGAACGTGCGGGCAGGAATGGCGGCGGCAGCCGTCGTCCGGCTACCCCCAGAAGGAATTTTAAACGTCAGAGTGCCGATGAAAACGGGGAAGGGGATCCCCGTCCGAGTCGCTCGTTCTCCGATGACCGTCCCCGCCGCGGCAACAATGGCGGTGAAGGACGCCCGAAGCGCAGTTTCGACAAGGAACGTCCGCGTCGTGACGGTGACCGCCCGAAACGCTCATTCCCCAAGGCTCCGCGCGAAGAGAGCGACGATAAGCGTCCGCGTCGTCGCGATGTGACTGCGGAGTCGGAAATTTTAACCGAAATCGTGGAAAGACGCAACCGCGAAGGCCGTCGCTCCCCTGAAAAGGTGAAAGTGCGCTCCCTCGAATTCGAGGAACAGTATATGCCCATTCGTCTCAACAAGTACATCGCGAATGCCGGCGTGTGCTCCCGTCGCGAAGCCGACACCCTGATTGAAGCAGGTGCCATCACCGTCAACGGCGTCGTCGTCACCGAGTTGGGACACAAGGTCTTGCCGACGGATGAAGTCCGTTTCGGCGACAAAATCCTGCAACGCGAAAAGCCGGTTTACATCCTTCTCAACAAGCCGAAGGATTATATTACAACCATGTACGACGAATTCCAACGCCAGCATGTGATGCAATTGATCAAGGGCGCCTGCAAGGAGCGGGTTTATCCCGTCGGTCGCCTCGACCGCGACACAACCGGCCTGCTACTTTTCACTAACGACGGCGCCATGACCAAGAAACTGACACATCCTCGGAGCGAAGTGCGCAAACTCTACCATGTCACCCTCAACAAGAATCTCTCCTTCGCCGATATGCAGAAAATTGCCGATGGCGTTGACTTGGATGACGGCAAAATGGCGGTGGATGAAATTGCGTATGTAGGCGAGCACAAAGACCAAGTCGGTGTCGCGATTCATTCTGGAAAGAACCGTATCATCCGCCGTATTTTTGAATCCCTGGGGTATGAGGTCGTGAAGTTGGACCGCACGGTTTATGCCGGGCTCACCAAGAAGGATTTGCCGCGCGGTAGTTGGCGATTCCTCACTCCCGCTGAAATCAATATATTGAAAATGAGCATCAAACAGTCAGAACGCTAATTCCCCCGATTAAACCGCAACCAATTTATCGGTTGATCTGCGTTCTGTTTTCGTTCACAAAAACCCTTCCGCATGAAAAAAAACATTGTTCTTTTGTTCGTCATCATTGTGACCGCCATTTCTTTGGACGTGCATGCCCAAACGACTGTGCGTCAGAAGGATAGGTGGGGAGATAAGTTGTTCTATGTGGATGGGTACACCCTTCGTCAGAAGGATCAGTGGGGGGCGAAACTCTTCTATTTCGATGGCACCACGATTCGCCTGAAAGACCAGTGGGGGGAGAAACTGCTCTACATGGACGGGAACACGGTTCGTGTGAAGGACCAGTGGGGGGCGAAAATCTATTATTTTGATGGCAATACCATCCGTCAGAAAGACCAATGGGGTGAAAAACTCTACTATCTGGATGGGAATGTGCTGAAGACCAAAGATCAATGGGGAACGCCGATTTATTATTTCGAGGGTGTCCCGCAAAGGTGGGTGATTGTCTGCATTATTTGATTCCGTTTCAAACAGATAACAGATCGATTGATGTCCCTTTTCGACGAAATTTTCAAGTATAAGTCCATATCTGTTGTCGGGATGGCAAAAAACACCGGCAAAACGGAGGCGATGAAGGTTTTGTTGGAGGCGTGTCGTTTGCGGGGGCATCGTATTGGAATCACCTCCATCGGAGTGGATGGTGAAAGCACCGACCAGGTGACGGGCACGCAGAAACCGGAAATCGTCTTGGCGGAGGGAAGTCTGTTTGTCACTTCGGAAAAGTATTTCAAGGAGAGGAAGATGTCGGCGGAGGTTTTGGCGGTATCGCAGTCGTGGTCCGCTTTGGGGCGTTTGGTGACAGCGCGGGCCGTCACGCCTGGGAAAATCATTCTCTCAGGGCCGGTAAGCACGGCGCGGATTCGTGAAGTGATTGACGACCTGCTGGGTTTGGGTGCGGAGACGGTTTTCGTGGATGGCGCGCTTTCCCGCAAAAGCCTTGGCTCCCCCAGTGTGACCGAGGGTCTCGTTTTGGCTACCGGTGCCGCTCTGTCGCCGAATCTGCACGAATTGGTGCGCAAAACCGAATTCGTCTGCGACCTTGTGCGCCTCCCTCGTTACAATACCTCAATGTTGTCTCAACTGCTTGAAATTGAGCAGGGTATCTTTGCGATTGATGGCGATGAACTCTATGATTTGGGGATTTCCTCCGCCTTCTTGCTTGAAAAAAAGAAAGCGGAGCTTTTCTCCCACGGGCATTGTCTGTTCGTGAGCGGGGCTGTCGGCGACAAACTTTTGGAAATGATGAGGCTTCAGCCTGAAATTTCCGATACTACCTTGGTTATCAAGGATTTCACCAAGGTTTTCGCTTCGCAGTCCGCTTTCCGTGCTTTCTGTCAGAAAGGTGGAAAAATGCAGGTTCTGCTTCGTCCGCATTTGTTGGGTGTGTGCGTGAACCCGTGGTCTCCGTCTGGGTATGTCATGGATTCCGAAAAGTTGCAGGCCGCCCTCACTGAGGCGTTGGGACTGCCGGTTTATGATGTGAAAAAACGTAACAGTAGATTGTCTTAAGAGTCATGGGAAGAAATTTGAATGGTATTGGTTTGAGGAAACCCTTAATACGGCGGCGAGTGCTGCCTGCCGTGCTCACCTCGTCAATCACACTGCTCCTGATTGTCGCTTCCATCGTTTCCCACCTTCTGCTGACCCCCGAACAGGTCGCCAATTCCATGCCGCTAAGCACTTACATACTGGTTTTGTCGGTGGCTACCTTTTTGTGTATCATTGCCTCGATACTGCATTTTCTACAATTGAAGCCCAAGTTCCATCGCCACCCCAAAGTCGCCCTTGTCACCACGATTGTGTTAGTCATCATAACACGCATCTTTAGTATCCATTTTGCATTTCCGAAACTGCTGTATTCAAGCACATTCTTTTCACAATATTGCTATACGCTTTTTGAGCAGCCACATGTTTTGGGCGAGTTGGTCATTGATGCCTCCCTGCTGCTTTTCATTTCCATGCTGAGCATCAAATACCTCTTCATTTATCGTTACGGAGCGATCTGGGATCGCAAGGGCCTCTTTTGGTTCCTTTTTTCGGCTTTTTTGTTTGGGGTACTCCTTTTGTTTCCATTGTTCGTCACCATTTTGGATTCCATTGCGTACAGCAGCGACATTGTCATCACGCCTGAGCGGATCATGTTCTTTAATGCTCATTCCTTCGGAGTGATTTTTGTGTTCTTCAGTTTTTCTGCCTGCTATATTACTTTGCAGCATAGGGCATTGCGAAGTGTTTATTACATCTTTCAGCGTAAAATTCCCCATTTCCTGCTCTTTTGCGGCATTGCTTTCGCCTTGGAATGTCTGGTAATCCTTACGTTTTTTCCTAAAATCGGTACCATCGCCAGTGTTTTTATCTTGATTGCGCAGTTCGTCTTCATCCTTGGATCGGTGCTTTTTATTCTTATGCTTCGCAACCGTTCACAGTTCATGATGGTGGCGGTGGCCATTGTGCTTTTCTCCACTGTGGTTGCGCTGCTGCTTTCAAAAGTCAATGCTGTCAAGAGCAGTGAACAACGGGATAAATTTCTGTCGGAGCTGCTGGAGGAGAAAGAGCTGTACGATCAGGATGAAGGACTTGACGACGAGGTGATAGACAGCATCTACAACAGTGTTTATCATATGGATATGCCGGTGTTGGGCAATGACTGGATTGTCAAATCGCCGAAGCACCTCAACCGCTCCTATCTGACCGAGAACTCGCTGCTTCCTGCATGTTATGCGTTTGCTTATATGGTTGACGGGCGGCTGGTTGACCAGTTCGGCATGTTCGACTATCAGCTGACCGATGAGTATTATCCCTCCGCCATTCAGTCGGACTCCATGCCGCAGGGCATTGATCAGCGGGGATATATCCATTATCCCTATCAGATAAATGCACATGAAAAGCTCATCGTGAGCGAGCGGAAAGAGACCTCATTTGACTTCGCCTCTGCCTTTGCGCTTTATTTCATTGCGTATGTGTTTTTCTATTTGATTGTTGCGGCATTTATCACGGTTTTCCTAAGAATTGATGCATTTCCGCGATCATTGTATAATAATCTGTTGTGGACCTCTCTGGTGGCGTTGCTGGTGATTACGCTGGTTGGTAGCGTATTGTCGTTGGTGACCTATTCGCGGGGCGTCAATATTGAGCTTCAGGAGCGTGGCCGTGTTACTATGGCGGCCGTGCAGCGAAGTTTTATACGCACGGAGG
>ONXT01000009.1 GCA_900321845.1 uncultured Bacteroidales bacterium
TCATACACCTTTGAAATTTTGACAATTTTTCAAGTGCAAAACAAATAATTTGAAAAAAGAAAATAATCTCACGCGCCAATAACTCCCTTATTTATAGGTTGTCCCCTCCTATAGGAGCAAACTATTCATCAAGAGAGAAGCTCTCAATGATATACGATTTGTCGGCCATCGTGCTGAAATAGATTTCGTCGTCATCCACAAGCCAAAGGTTCAAGAATAAGTTTCTCCGTGCGCCACACTTCATGACGTATCCTCTCTCTACCTCATTGTTGGGAGAAATTCTATCAAGTGCCACACACATTTTCCCACAGAGGTCAAAATTCACATTACCCATCATATCATTCATATAGTACATCTCATCCGGTGAAAGACTGTTGTTGTACAACAGGTAGATGTCGTTGCCCTTTCGGAATGAGGAAAACGAAAGTCCCCAATCCTTAAAGTTGTAAGAGAATGCAAAGTATTCGCTTGTACGCCGCTGCGTTGACCGGTATCGTGCGAATCCCTGGAGTTTGCGTATCACTTGGCTTTCTCTGCCTTCTCCTGTTTGATCGAAAGTTTGGTAAACGATGTCGCCTGCGAGACAGTAGTATTGGGTGCTGTTCATTACGTTCTTGACACAGATAGCACAGTTTTCGCCAAGCATGACAATCTGTCCGTTATCCAATTCGTAAATCTTGTTTGCTAAGATATTATACCGGGAGCAGCCTGCATTTTGTAAGGTTTGATCGGGGGGAAGGGTATGGTAATACGTTCCTGCGAGGTTTTCAGACTTGCGGTCGAACAGGCAGGAGAAATATCCGGTGGTACGGGCGAACGGATCCTGCCCGTAATAGCCACCGATAAAATAATTTCCGTTTTTAAGTCCCACAATATCAGCGGAATGAATGTCGCCAAAGGAGAAATGGGGGATCTGTTTTTGAATGATTCCCCCATCATTTACGATGGCAAGATGCAAAGAGGTGTTTCTGGCTATCATGGACTGAACCCAATCAATAGCTGAAAAAATGGACTGGAAACAGACAGGGCCTTTGCTATCTACTTCGAAGCTGGTGACCAGTATGGCCACTTCGCCCGTATTTGAAAGGGATGCTCCCTCAAACTGCATGTGATTCCCGCTGATTGAAGGGACGACCTCTTTGTGGTAAACCTCTGTTCCGTCCCTGTCATACACGTACACATAGAAACGGGACGACTCCTTCCGGACGTCGGCCTTCAGCACGGTGGCATGCATATTGCCATCGGGGGAGGTCAGTGATATGCCATCCATCCATCCTTTTTTTAGTGAAAGCACTGGTGTAGGCTCCAACGTTCCGCTTTTGTCTTTGGCAAGCCGGACGGTTCCGTACGTGCAGCCGGTCTTTCTGGAGTTGTTCAAATAGTCGGCAAAGAAATGATCACCAGTACCGAAGGTGGAGATAAAATCTTGGTCGTCTTTGAGACTGAGTGTATTGTACGTGATAGACCGCGATCTCTTGTCATAAATAGCGATCCGGTGCTCCCGGGAGCTCTTTCCGTTGAATTTGGGAAAGAGGTACATATAGAACTTGTCTGGCTCATTGGAAATAAGCCGTGCGCCATACGAACCTCCATACACCCCGTTTTCTTTGGGGATTACGACAGGACGCTCCGTAACCTTTTGCGCAAAAGCACCTGCGCAGACCATTGCACAGAGGAGAAAAACGATGAATTTTTTGACTGACAAATTGATATTCATGGGATTGTGTTTTGTTTGTCGGCAAAAGTACAACTTTTCACGCAATCGTAAATAAGGATGCAAGGAATTGGAATAAAAAACCCGTCCCCATCTTTCGACGAGGGCGGGGGCATTTTCCTGTAGAGACGATGTGCACATCGTCTCTACGGATACCCATCAACAGACAATCAGGTTTACACCAGCTCCTTCCAGAAACTCTCTGGCAGGTGGATGTTGGCAACATCGATGGCCTTCACGAACAGCGGCGCAATCTCTTTGTCGGCGAAGCCGGCGATGCCGCAGCCGATGCGCGTCACGAGGAAGGTCATTTCAGGGTGGCTTTTGGCAAATTCCACAAACTCGTCCACGTAGGGGGCGATGGTCTCCACGCCACCCTGCATGGTGGGGATGGCGTAGCTTTTTCCTTGTAAACCAACACCTTGTCCCATAACAGCACCGAACTTCTCCGCGGCCACACGTGCCGCACCGCCACCGTGCATACCTTGCAGATTGCTGCCGAAGACAAAAATCTCATTGTCTTTCAGGGAAGTGATATGGTCGGGAGTAATGCGGTCACGGAACTCGTCCATGCTGCGGTAGTTTTTCTCCTCGCGGTTTCGTCTGGCACGGAACTGTTTGGCCTCCTACGCACTCATCGGAGAGGCGGCTCGATAACAGCACATGAAGTCATCCTGCATCCGGTCAAACATTCTCATTTTGGACTTCCGTTCAGTGTCCCAAGCGGCAGACATGCCGGCGGAGGTGTCTTCGAAAAACATCGGGTTATCAATGGAGAGGCTGGCCGCCACCGCCCCCACATCCTGATTGGTACCGATGTAGGCAAAATTCCATCCTTCTTCGTCCTTCAACTTGTCAACCAGCGCCTTGATAGCCTTGCCGGAATACTCGCGGGAGGCATTTTCCAGTCCGTCGGTGATGACCGTAACCACTGCCGTGGCATTCTTGTCGCTTTGGATTTTCGCCAAAAGTTGGTTCAGAGAGATGCCCATCGCATCATACAGCGGGGTAGAGCAGCAAGGAATGTACTCCTTGGATGTCAGTTCTTTGACTTTTTCCACTGGGACATTTTCGTAGATATACGACTTGTCGCAGTCGCAGAAGACAAACAGGGAGACGAAGTGCTCCTGCGAATCCTTGTAGCGTTCCTGTGCGGAGCGGATGCCGCCCACGGTCTCGTTGAAGCCCGAAATGGCCGCACCGGCAATACTGTTCATCGATCCGCTCTTGTCGAGGATGATGAGATTGTAAACTTTCAGTTTTTCGTTGGTTTCTTTTTCTTTTTTTAACATAATAGTGGGTTTTTTATAAAACAAAATAAAGGGGGTTTAATGATGAATAAACGGTTAAAATTCCAATTTAAAATTGTTGTCCTGCTTGAAGCGGTCGTAGTTTTCCTTATTGAAGGAGAATTTACGGCCCTTCCTTCCAGGCTTGCGATGGGCCATGCTTTCCCACGATTTCTCAGGGATTGAGAAAGGATCCACCTCTTTACTACAGAAATCTTCGACAATGGTGTCGGGATCCATGCCCAGTGGCATTTCGGGAGTCGGTTTCGCGCCGAAAAGTTCGTCAATGCTTTTGGTTTGCATCTCATTTCGTTTGCCGAAGAAGGAGCGTGTACAAGCGGGCGTGAATTCATCGTCATCCCCCTCATCTTCAACAATTTGGAGAATGCCCGTCTGCAGCATCTTCTTCTCGAAGTTGCGGCGGTCGAAGTGCACCCCGAGGATGGCCTCATAAAGCCGCTGCAATTCCGGCATGGTGAAGGATTTGTTGAGCAGTTCAAATCCGATGGGTTCGAAGTGGATGTCCTTGCGCAGTTGCTGCATGGCTTTACGCAAGATGTAGTCGTGGTCGAAGGCGAGGCGGGGCACATCGTCAAGGGAGAACCAGCGGGCCTCGGTGGCATCGTCGCCGCCGATAACTTCCGCTGGGCGAACCAAAGCGTAGAAAGCGATGGAGACCACCCGTCCGCGGGGATCTCGCTGCACGTCGGTGAATGCCCCTAACTGCTTTATCCTATTGATAGCAAGGCCTGTCTCCTCCTGTAGTTCGCGGAGTGCGCCCTGCTCGGCGGTTTCGTCCATATTCATAAATCCGCCGGGGAATGCCCAGCATCCTTTGAACGGCTCGTTGCCACGCTCAATAAGCAAGATTTGTAGCTCTCTCCCATTGAAGCCGAAAACCACACAGTCGGTGGCCACAGCGGGACGGGGATAGTCGTAAGTGTAACTCATTTTTGTGTGCATTTTAATTGTGTAAAAACTACGCAAAAATACAACTTTATTTCAAACTGTAATGGTTTTGTGTAATTTTTACACAAATTTTTAATCGTTGATTATCAAAGCATTGGATCACAAATCGCGCAAAAAGTATCAATTTCGGCTACCCGCCGACCAAAATTTTGGAAGAATTTATGTTGGGGGTAGCGCAAAGCAAAGCTTACGTATTGGGGTGGATGCATTCCCCTCCTACCCCCTATACAAAAAAAATCTATCTAAATTACAATATTATTTATAAACCCATTGTGTTTCTGATTTTTTGTATTTTTGCAGACAACAAAATTCAGTTATGACAGAAGAGCAGGTATTTCAAACCATCAAGCAGTTGGCGCATTCGGTGCTTCCGAAAGGAAGTTCGCTGTGGCTGTACGGTTCGCGTGCCCGTGGCGAACAGCATGAGGGCAGCGACTGGGATCTGCTCATTCTGCTCGACAAAGACCACATTTCAGCCCAAGACCATGACTTCGCCTATCCCTTCCGTGAACTTGGCTGGGAGATTGGGGAAGATATCAGCCCGCACCTTTACGCCCGAAAACAATGGGACACGTGGACTTTCTTGCCTTTCTATAAAAATGTTGAACGCGATAAAATTGTACTGCTATGAGCCTAACCGATGAAGAACGCAACACGATAGTAAAATATGAGTTGGAAAAAGCCCGTAAAACTCTGTGTGAAGAAAGCGATTACAACTGCATCTACGACGTTACACCCGATGAGCTGACAGAGAAAATTGAACCGGCAAAACGATTGATTGATGCCATTGCTGCAATGATTGATTGACGTTTTTTCATCCGCAAGCGGTCCATCCCTCCTATTTCTTGAATACTGTACCCAAACCAACCCCGCCCCCGTCTTGCGACGAGGGCGGGGTTCATTTTCAATGTAGAGACGCGCCATGGCACGTCTCTACATTGAAATCGAACCCCGCCCTCGTCGAAAGATGGGGGCGGGTTGTTTTTGTAACAAGAA
>ONXT01000012.1 GCA_900321845.1 uncultured Bacteroidales bacterium
CAGTCCAAGTCATATCCCGCAAGAATGTTGAAACCTGCGGTTTTCATGCCATAGTTTAAACCACCTATTCCACAAAAGAGATCTACCACCTCTATCGTTGGTTGTCGTTTTCGTGATTTATCATTATTTTGTTTCACATCCTTCATTTTTCAAAAGCAGATAGTGCTATCCTTCTGAACTGCAGCCATTTACCGCAAATTTACACATTAAACTTTCAACCCGCAAATATACGCTTTTTTCTTTTCTTTTCCACCATAAGTTTCACAACCTGCACCGTGGTTCCCTGCGTTACTTTGGGCAAGTAACAGCTCGGGGCGAATGCGCTGAGGTCCACCTCCGCAGCAGTGTCTGAGACGGTGTGGATAGAAAGGAGTTGGCCCGAAAGGTCGTAAACCTGCACCTCAGCGGCCCCATCCTGCAAACCGCCCAGCACAACACGGCCCGATGCCGGATTGGGATATACAGAAACTTTATGGTATTCAGCGTTTTGTATAGCCGTGGCGATGTCGTTGTACTCGTAGATGTAGTCGCACACGTATTGCAACGCGTGGTCCACATCCAGACTGTACCACGCCTCACGCACACAGGCATCCACGTTGTCGTACGTGCGTGGACGGTCAATTTCCGGATTCCACGGAATCAGGGTGCTGCTGAGAGGCATCGTGTGGTCGTAGCTATAGAGGCTCCGCTCCTCCTCACTGCCCATATCGTCATAGTGGTGATACTCCACGCAATTGCTGCTGTTGTCGTACAGGTAGGTGTAGCGGCCGTTGTACATCCAATAGGTTCCTTCGTCACTCACGTTGTCAAGCACCAGCACCTTGCGGCCGTTTTCATAGCTCGTCACATATTTCTCCGTCGGGAGCAGCGCGTCCGCGCCGGGATGGGACATTGCTTTTTGTGGCGAAAACTGCGAAGCGAAATGCCCGCCGGCTACGCACCCACCGTCAACGCTACCATCACGGATGCGACAAGGAATAAGATTTTTTTCATTATGCTATAGTATTTTGAAGGTGAATACACTATTTCATCATAAAGATGTAACTATCGGTCCTCAGTAGTCCCCCCACAGCTCGAGGTCCACCTTCTGTACCTCGGGGTCGGACTGCATGTAGTCGGGAACCTCGTGCGAGGTGAGGATGGCAATGTGATACCCCGCCGCCTTCAGCTTGCGGAAATCCGACTCGGAAGGAGGGAAGGGATAACACAGCGCATCAATATAAAACATCGCCTCGATGGGCGTGTCGTAATGGGCCCAATCGTCGCTGCCCCGCACATTGAAAAGTATCGTGCGCGCAGGTAACCTGTCCTTCAACTTGTCCAGCTGCTCCCTGTTGTGTGTCAAGACAATCCAATACCCTTCCTTGGCGGTATGATAGTTTCGGAACCACGTCATATTCATCTGGTAAAGGGCGAAAATCGCGGTGGCTCCCACCAGCACCGTTCTGCGCAACCACGCCCGTCGCACATACTTGTCTCCCAT
Source organism: uncultured Bacteroidales bacterium (assembly GCA_900321845.1). Lineage (GTDB taxonomy): Bacteria > Bacteroidota > Bacteroidia > Bacteroidales > WCHB1-69 > UBA1756. Next base: position 1,484 of record ONXT01000012.1, read on the forward strand.
CCGCCACAACTCCCAGAGCAACATCCCCAACGACAAGAACCCTACCACACAGATGCAGAACGGATAGGCGGGCATCTTCGTGGCCGCCAGCGAAAAGAAGAGATAAACGCCTAACACCAAGGCCATTAGCGTGATACGCCAGCTCCATTTTTTCAACCGATACACCAACAATCCTAATCCTACTAATACCAGCAAGAGATGGAACACCCGCAGGCCACTCCATCCCGCCGTCTCCTGCGACACAAAATCGCCATAGCCGGCATCACCGATATAGAGGAATGGAATAGTTCGCAAATAGAAGGTCGCCCCCTCGCCATGCCCTTCCACAGCATGATAAAAATGCTCGGCATTCAGCTGCAGCTCTTGAGCCATTGTCTCCGGGAAGGCGTGAGCGGTATAGATCTGCCATGGCAGAAACACCGCCACCGTAACCGCCACCGCCGTCAACAGATGCAGCCATTCTACCTTGCCCAACCGGAAACGGTTTTCACAAACGGTGTAACAGCCCCAAACGGCATACACCAACAGTCCCACCAACCACTTGGTGAGCACGGCACAGCCCGCCAGCACCGCGAGTATAAATACCCACCGCCACTTGCGCCCACTGCGTTCATACTCGCACCACGCCCACAGGGAGGCGGTGACATAAAAGAAAAAACAGACATTGTTGTGATCTACCGCGCCGTGGCCGCTCACGAGATCCAACATCATCCACGAGAAAGCAGCAGAAAGAGCGGCAAAAAAGCCCAGCCGGCGATCAACCAACAGACTTCCAATGCGGTAGGACAACGGAATCATCAGTGTGGCCATGATTACCGAAGGCAAACGGAGGGTGAACAGCGACACGCCGAACAGCTTGAAACAGAGTGCGATCTGCCACAAAAACAGCGGCTGTTTGTGCAGCCACACATAGCCATGATGCCAGCTTGTCTCACTCCAACTGCCTTCCGGATAAACGTTGTCAATCGGCCATTCGCTGTAGAGTGTCGGCGAAAAGGGATGGTCCATGCAGTTTTTGGCCACCAATGCGTGGAAACGCTCATCCCAACAGTAGAGGAAGGGGGTGGAGATGGCAGCGAACACGAACAGACAAAAACTGCCGGCGGTAAGCAGGGCGATCGACCAGCGTTTTTTGTCGAATGCGAAGCTGATGATGGATGCCAATGCCAGCACCAACCCCGCCAGAAGCCACAACTTCTGGCTGACGGTATAGCCGTACAGGGAGAGGTAGTTGAACATGAGTAGCATTACAATTACGACGCGCAAAGATACAAAAAGAGGGTGACTATAAAATCACTTTTTAGCCACCCTCTCGTTTTAATAATATGGGACTTGCCAATTAGTTGTTCAGCATAACCGGCATGATGAGCATCAGCAGATATTCATCGTCTTCATCCGTTTGTCCGTAGGGGCAGATGATGGCAGCGCGGTTGGGCTGTTGCATTTCCAATTGGATTTCAGGAGCATCGATGTTCTCAAGGATTTCGCGGAGGAACTTGGCGTTGAAGCCGATTTCGATGGGGTCGCCTGTGAAGGTACCTACGACGCTTTCCTGAGCCTTTTTGCTGTAGTCGATATCCTCACCGGTAACGCTTGCGCTGTCGGCTGCCAAGGAAACGCGGATCTGGTAGGTGGATTGGTTGGCATAGATGCCGACACGACGGATGGATTGCAAGAAGGAGTCGCGGGAAACGACGAAGCTCTTGTCATTGTCTTTCGGTATAACAACCTGATAATTAGGATAGTTTCCCTCTTTAAGTGAAGAATACAGGGTGATATTGCCAAAAGCGAAGCGGATGTAGTTGCTCTCTTTGGAGTAGGAAACCTGAATATTGTCAGTTGTGCCGGCGATGACGTTTTTCAGTTGCTGCAAAGGTTTTTTCGGCAGAATGAAAGAGGCCGGATCGGGGGTGTGAACGGCGTTGCTTCTGAATTTCACCAGTTTGTGAGCATCCGTTGCCACGAAAGTGATGTTTTCGGAGTTCAATTCGCAGAAGACACCCATCATGTTTTGGCGGAGCTCGTCATTGCTGGTTGCGAACAAAGTTTTGGAGATGGCTTTGTGAAGCAGGGGGGCTTCAATATCAAAGTTTTGGCAATCAGTCATTTGCTTTGTCACGTCCGGATATTCGGCACCCGGAAAACAATGGTCATTGTAAACGCCGTCGGCGACATTGAATTGGAGGGAAATGCTGTCCCCGTCTTCCATTGTGTAGAATACGATGGGGGATTCGCCAACCAGTTTCAGAGTTTCAAGCAGGTTTTTGGAGGGAACGGCAATGGAACCTTCACCTTCAACATTGTTCAGCTCTATTTCTGCACTCATTGTGCAATCTAAATCGGAGGCGGTGGCCGTCAATTTGCTGCCCTTCACTGTGAACAGGAAATTGTCCAGGATCTGCATAGTGTTGTTGGTACTCAACACGCCACTGATTGCGCTGAGGTTTTTGTAAAGTTCATTGCGTGATACAATAAATTTCATGATTTTTATTTTTTGTTTTTACTTTGCGCCTTTTAGCATTTTTAGCAACACTTTACGCGGTTATTTTGTTTATGTTACAAAAAAATAACTTTTTTTTCTCACGTGCACATAACGGAAAGTGCTCTAATTTATTGTATCACATTAAATTAAAATATCCCTTGCACTCCGCTCAGTTAATACGGTAGCATTTTCCTGGATTGCAAAGGATCACTCCGTTTAGTTCCAGCTGCAGCAATAGAGTCGCCAATTTGGAGGGAGGGAATTGGGGAAGTTGTTCAATCAGTTCGTCAATCATCATGTCGGGGTGGGCGTTGATGAGGTCGGTGATGGCTTTTTCATCGTCTGTTAGTTCGATGAAGAGTTTTTTTTGAACGTTCTTTTGAGGCTGGATGTCCCAGCCCATCATTTCCGCAATTTCTGCACCCGAAGTGACCAACGCGGCTACATTTTTGTGTATCAGTGCGTTGCAACCTTCGTGCGTAGGGGAGAAGATGTTGCCTGGCACGGCGAACACGTCGCGGTTGTAGGAGTGGGCGATGTAGGCCGTGATGATGCTGCCGCCCTTTTGTGCGGTTTCCATCACCACGGTGGCATCGGCCATGCCGGCGATGATGCGGTTGCGCTGGGGGAAGTTCTGGCGGTCGGGCTTTGTCTTGAAAGGAAATTCAGAGACCAAAGCCCCGCCCTGTTCCTCGATCCGTTGTGCCAACCGCTCATTGCAGTCGGGGTAGATGATGCGAAGCCCGGCTCCCATGACCGCAACGGTTTTCAGATTGTTCTCCAAAGCATGCTCGTGCGCCACCGTATCAACGCCTCTGGCTAAACCGCTGATAATGCAGACGTTATACTCTGCAAGTTCCTCTATGATCTTCTTCGTGATATCCTTCCCATAGGGGGTTACATTGCGTGTCCCGACCACAGCCAGCATCTTCTGCTCGCTGAATATGTTCTCTCCCTTGTAATACAGCATATAGGGCGAGTCGTTGCAACTTTTGAGGCGCCTAGGAAAATCCGCATCCGTATAGAAACAGAGGTTGATGTGATGTCTTTCCATGCTTTCTGCCTCAAATTCAGCCTGCCGCTTGACCGTATCCGATATTTCTGGAATCTGGATCCTCTTTCCGTTTTTGAGAATCACCGTCTTTTCCTTGAAAATATCAGCGGCATTCCCGAAAACCTGTAGCAATTTCTTGATGGTTCCATTGCTCAGTTCTGGAATGAATTGCAGTGATAGTCGGGCAAGCAGTTCCGTCATTTTTTTATAAACTTATCTCTACCGACAATTTGGTTGCCGCTATGTAGTTGGATGAAGTAAACACCCTTGGGCCAATCACTGACGGGAATTTGTATATGGTTGTCTATCAGAAATTTGCGCATGATTAGCTTTCCAACAGCATCGAATACAAGCGCTTCCGCATCGGATAGCGTATCACACAATACTGCGAGGTCGATTGCATCGGAGGCGGGATTCGGGTAGATGCGTGTTTTTAAGGATTTGCTATGTGTAATGGCGGGACCGGAAGAGTTGGGCAGGTACAGGAATCCGTCGGAGTGTTGTTGCATACTCAGTCCGGCACCGTTTTGGGCACTAACCAACACATAAAACCGATGTCCTTCGGAAAGGCGTAGTGTGCGTGTGAATGAGGTTGCCGTGGTCGTCCAACCTCTGGAATCCAGAGCGAGCGGGTTTCTTACAACGAAGCAGGTGTAATTCGCGATGCCGGAATTGGGGTCGGTGGCGGCTTCCCAATGTGCAGAAATCGAATTGGTTGTAAAGGTGTCCACGTCATTTCTCATTCCATCAACGACCGTGCCACGGAATCTGGGTGGCGTATAGTCCACCTTGAGACTTTTCTCTTGCAGAAGGGAGAAGTTGCCCGCGCTGTCTGCCACGATGGATTTGACCTTGGCCTTGCTCTGTCCGTTACTGGCTTGCCAGGGCAGGTCGTTGGTATTTCCCGCGCCCACCAGAATGTGCGCGGAGGCCCCTCTGGAGCGATAAATCCTGAGATTGTCGAACGAGGCCTCCGTGCCGTAGGTGGCCAATGCGAAGTAGTTCCCCGCTGTTGTAAGTGGATTGGCATCTATTTGTGTTCCAATGAGTTGTCCATCTCGATAAACGGAAATCTTCCCTGCTTCCTTATCGTGTAGAATCCGGTAAAGGTAACTTGTCCCAGCGGAAGTAGCGAGGTTGTTGACAGTTAGGATTTCGGAGCGGCTGCCTGCAATGATTTTGTATATCTTCATCTGTTGGTCGGCTGGGAGGATGGCCACGGCGTAGGCGTTTTCATCGTTCTGGAAGTGGGTGTTGTTGCTTTGGAAGATGGCTTCAATGCTGCTTCCAGGAGTTGTGGCAGATGGGATTATTGCATAGAAATCGTAAAGATAGGCGTTGCTAAGATTTCCATTCATAGGGATATAGATGATGGAAGAAGAGGTGCTGGTCTGTTGAAGCCGGCTGTTTTCGTTGTTCCAGTTTCCGCTGATGGGGTGCCAGAGGTTGGTGTTGAAGATGTCGAAGTTGTCGCAGGCGAAGCCGCGTTGTGTGTTGGCGGTCCAATTGGAGCCGTCGTTGCCCATCAGTTGGTAGAATTGGTAGGCGATTTCCCGATTGTCGGAATCGTGGAAGGCTATGTCGAAGTCGCCTGTAATCCACTCATTTTCATTCCATTGAATGGTTGTTACGGGGCGTTCGTCATCGTCGTTGGGCAGGTTGGCGGTCCAGTTGGCCACCCATCCGGCAGCGGTGGTGGCGCAGTCGGAGCGGAACTCGATGGTCAGGGCGTTGCCAGAGGAGGTGATCGTGCCGGGTGAAAGGGTATTCCATCGCCCGATGAGCGGCGAGAATTCCGAAGGTCCATCGTAAATCCACATGAAGTCATAGTTGTCTTCCAACTCGAAATCCGTGAAGGTGAGCTGGATGTTTTGAGCGTCATCCACTTGGATGCGGTACAGTTTGCGCTCGTCGTTTCCGTAGTCGCTGTCGGTGCCGCCAGAGTCGGTGAATGTTCCGGTTGGGGTAGTGAATGTGGTGTATGGGGTTGTGTTGTTCACAAGTTTGAAATAGTAGTTCCAATTCCAGTAGGGGCCTGGGTCGGTGTGGCTTTGGCCGGGAAAGTGCTGGTGTCCTTTGATTTTGACGCAGGAGGTCTCGCTGCCAAGGTCGTGCGTCCCGTTATTGAGTACGGTACCGTCGTCTAAAGTGTCTCTGTAGAACATGCGGTAGGGCGGGATATTGTTGCGGGTGCAGATGTCGCGGGTGAGGTCGGCGGAAGCCTCGTACATGGCCGGTGTGAAGTAGCTGTAGATGTTCCCGTATGCTTCGTGTTCCAGGCCGATGGTGTAGGGGTTGCAGTTGCCGACGTGCCACGCTTTGTCGGCTTCGCGCACCATCTGCGTTATTTGCCCGTCGGAAGAGCGCAAGACGTAGTGCGCCGACACTTGGGCGTCGCAGTTCTGAAACCATGCGATGGAGCCGGCATACGTTCCCTGCGTGTAGTGGATGGTGATGGCGGAGATGGCGTGGCCGTTGCGGGAGGAGTAATTGCAGGAGGCCGCCGGATTCCAAATCGCCCCCGGATAATCGGTGCCGTCACGCGCCGACAGGTCGTTTTCTGGGTTCCCATTGCTTTCCGGAATACTCGATTCTTGCGATTTTAGTGTGATTGAGTCGGAAATTACCGCATTCCCGATAATTTGAACGGAAGGGGATTGAAGGAGCGGCAGCATATCGCCAAAACAACGCTCCATGGGAACAAGCGGCATCGAAATGTGCATCTTTTCTCTGTAAGAATCACTGTTCAAAAATTGGCAGAAAGCATACAAATTGCTTTTTCGTGCAAAATCAATTGCTTTATTTGATTGGTTGTCAGGAAGTTCAGATAATTTTTCAAGAATGGGAATCAGTTCTGCAAAATTGTTGGAATGGATGTTGAATTGTTGTTGCAATTGGGCGAAAGCCGCTGCATAGGCAAGGATGTTGCTGCGTGGCGAGTGGATGATATC
>ONXT01000042.1 GCA_900321845.1 uncultured Bacteroidales bacterium
GAAGGAAATCAACCGCAACGATGCCATCTATTACAATATTCAAGGAAATAGAAATCCGTTCATCGACCATCCCGAACTGGTGGAGCTGATCTGGGGAAACGACTCGGCCACCTCTACATTTCAAGAAACTTATGTGCCTGTTGTCCGTCCGGTTGTCGTGCATTATATCATCAATGACGACCATTCGGTGACCATCACTTTTGACAGTGTGATGCGCTACTCTTCTTTGCAACCGTTGACCAACTATTATTTGGGGAGTTCTCCAGCAGATAGCGTGGAAATTCTCAACAACTCCAACGTGAGGATTTATTTTTCGGAGCGTTTTATTACGGGAACTACCTATCATCTCACCATCCGCCGCTGCCAGACGCAGACTTCCAGAATCTACATGAATGACACCATCATCCAATTTATGTATGGCGATCCCGTTTTCATCGGCTGGACTTTCGACACGCTGCCTTCCGAGTGGATGGACAGTCTTCGCACGCTTCCTGCCAATTACGGCCCTGCCGCCTCTGACGCCTTGCTGCATTTCGACGGGAGCTTCGGTTCAGACACCATTTTCTCCTACGAATTTCAATATTATGGTGGCACTGCGTATGGTGACCCAAGGGAGACTCCCGCTGCAACGAATTCGTTCTGTTTGACCTACAATATGAATCCGAAGTTCGTTTTGCATTTTTCCAGTCTTCTTTATTCAAATTTGAAACTTAAATATGCACTTCGGCGCACCCCGATGGCCTTTTCGCGCTTCATGCATGAATGGAGTACGGACGGGGTGAACTATCATCCCATCGGCGATACGGTTACTTTGGATGAAAGCAATAGTTTTGATATTTATCTATTTGATTTAGATACAATTACTGAATTGAATGAGCAACCGGATGTTTTTATCAGAATTTCTTGCTTGGACGCATATTCCTATTTGGGAAATGTCCGCTTCGACAATATCTGCATCCATGGGAACAAGTGTGCCGACAGTGTTGAAATGCATGTGGTGACCTGCCATGATTACAATTGGCACGGGCATACTTATAGTGTGAGCGGCACCTATTTGCACAATTTCGAGAATGAGATGGGGTGTGATAGCACGGAAGTTCTCCATTTGGAGATTTATGGCCCGAATGCGATGATTTCCGGTGATGAGGCTATTAGGGTAGGGGATACCGCCACGCTAACCGCATCCGGTGGTGAGCATTTTCTCTGGTCAACGGGCGACACAACGGCTACTATTCGTGTATCTCCTTCTGTGACAACTGTTTATACAGTCATTGTTAGCAATAGCACCGATTGTCTGGATACCACTTCTTGGCGCTTGGATGTGCTGAATAAAATTCCGGAGCACGCTTTGTCAGTGCTTGTCTATCCGAATCCTGCCAATGAGACGGTGAACGTTCATGCTCGCGGTCTTTCGCAGATTGCGGTTTACAATGTTTATGGACAGTTGTTGTCCGTTTACAGGATGAATGGCGATGACTACGCTTTCTCGACTTCCGATTTGCCGGCGGGCACTTACGTGCTATGTGTGCGCACGCGAGATGGACAGTTGGCACATCGCAAACTGATGATAAGACACTGAACTGTCATCCTCGATTTCCCACCCTTGAGTGATTGTGCTTTGCGTCAACTGTCGCGATATTTCCGACAAAGTATTGTATATATTCATCTCAAATTTCAGTCAATGCTGTTGTTTGTGTTGTAATTATTTGTAAATCAATAATTTATAAGATATAAATAATTTCTTCAAGAATTCGTCAGTTTGAGAAAAAAGCGTATTTTTGCACGCTTAAAAATTAATGTTTAATAATTAAAAGAAAGAGGTATTTTTTATGATTATCGTTCCCGTTAAAGAAGGCGAAAACATCGACAAAGCTTTAAAGAAATTGAAAAGAAAATTCGAGAAAACTGGCGTTGTGAAGGAACTGCGCAACAGACAGAAATTCACAAAACCCAGCGTTGTCCATCGGGAGCAACACCTGAAAGCCATCTATGTACAGAAGTTGCGTGACGCAGCCATGGAATAGTGGTCAAGTGTTAATCTAAAAAGCAAAAAAGGCAGATTCATTCGAATCTGCTTTTTTTGCTTTTATGTGAATGGTGACTTGAGCGAGCTTCTCCCGTCAGGTCACCATTCATTGTTCACTATTCGTTATTTCGTGTAATTGGGGGCTTCCACTGTGATTTCAATGTCGTGCGGGTGGTTTTCGCGGAGGCCGGAGCCTGTGATGCGTACAAAGTGCGGATTGGCTTGCAGGGATGGGATGTCGGGGGCGCCGCAGTAGCCCATGCCAGAGCGGATGCCGCCGCAGAGTTGGAAGATGGTGTCCGACAAGGCCCCTTTGTAGGCTACGCGTCCTTCGATACCTTCGGGCACCAGCTTGCGTGCTTCGGATTCCTTGCTCTGGAAATAGCGGTCGGCGCTGCCGCGTTTCATGGCCGCAAGCGAGCCCA